>NZ_CZVS01000022.1:0-74679 GCF_001535985.1 Candidatus Kryptonium thompsonii
ATAGGACACGTCACGATTAACTTTAATGGTCCAAAATGTAACTGTGGAAATTATGGCTGTGCTGAAGCTTATGTTGGCCAAAAATACCTATCATCATGGGTTGCCGAAGAACTCAAGGCGAATTCAAACTCAAAAATAATCGAGCTTATAAGTGGTGACCTTTCAAAAATTGAACCCTATATAATTTCACTTGCAGCAGAACAAGGCGATGAATTTGCAATTAATGTTTGGAAAAAGACTGGATTTTATGTCGGAGTAATGCTTGCTTCCGTTATGAATCTATTTGATATAACTGTTGCAATCATAGGAGGTGGAGTCGCAAAAGCCGGAAAAATTTTATTTGACTCAATCAATGAAACTGTTAAATCAAGAGCATTGAAACCAATTGCAGAAAAAGCCATTGTAATCCCCGCTATGCTTGGAAACAAAGCTGGAATTCTTGGCGCAGGTGCGCTCGCGTTTGAAGAGTTAACTTACACTAGCGTGTAAAGCATATATGCGCTTTCAAAAAGGAATTAGAAAGGGAATTGAATTTGAGATTGAGGAGGTTGGGTTATTTTTCCCGCATTCTTAATAAAGTCTGTGCTAAACACATCCTAAAAAGATTTTGTTATTTGGGACAACCACAGAGGTTACTATTGTATTTTCAGTTTGTAATTTAGCAAGTAAGATAGACGAATTATGGCGAGCCCGCAAGGATGCGGACTCACCACTTATCTATTCAAATATGTGTAATAGATATTGTGTACTCACTTTGCCTATTGGTTGCAGGCTAAAAGGAGGTCAACAATTAGTCTTAAGATAAAATTATTTTTACCATGCATAACCGATGCTTAATGGTGTGCTATATCCTATGCCCGTATAAGGCATTTTCACACCTAAAATCTCTATACTTCCAAAGTAATACATTACTTCTATACCTACACTAATTGAAAAATTCTTTTTACTTCCTAAAAGCCATCTGTAACCTACCCCACCCCTAGGACCAAAAGTGAAAGAAGAGGCCCTTTCCGATGCATATGTAGCTGATAAAAATAACGCATCTACTCCAACGCTCCAATAACCACCTTCTGGTGCCGTGGGGTTTTCTCCTTTGAAACTGAAGAACCACTTTCTATAACTTCCTCCTGCACCAACAGCGCTCCAGCTCCAATCTACAATCTTGTGACCCCAATATAGAGCTTCCACAGCCCATGCAGAACTTTTATCAATATTCTGTTGGTATTCTACATCAGCAATTCCAAAAATAAGACCCACAGGATTAACAGATACAACCCTTTGTGGGTTTTGGCCAGATGCTGGAGTTACCACAGTTAAAATACCTGCCATTAAAACTACTACCACTACTAAAAATGAAAATTGATTCCTCATTTTATCCTCTTCGTTTAGTTTTTGGTTAATAATGTTTTGATGAATTTCGCTAAACTAAAGACGCACATCTTCAGTAAAATGTGGATCTTCCTTGAATCATCCACTCGATTTTATGTTTTCTGACGTGATGCATTGCAACTAATTTGTTCATATTTGAACTCTTGTTTTTATCAATTTTTTACACAAAAATATGAGCCGATGTCAGGAATAAGGAAGGTTCCTCAATTATTTAACCAATATCATCTGAAACCTTAGGTATATCAAACTTAATAACAATACCTAAATTAAATTGATTCGGTATTATCTTCCCTTCTTTCTATAAACATCAAGTATCACTCCGCCCTCCCTATACACTGCAAGACCTCCATCTGTCCCAATCCATTTGTTTCCTTGTGAATCTATTGCGATTGCATAAACATTATTATTTGGTAAACCTGAATTTGAAGTATTAACAACACTCCACTTTACTCCGTCAAACTTTGATAATCCTCCTCTCCATGTTCCAATCCATTTGTTGCCTTACCCATCCATTGCAATTGCATAAACATAATTACTTGGCAGACCTGAATTCGAAGTGTTATAAACTGTCCAATTTACCCTATCAAACTTTGCAAGTCCTCTACTTGTCCCAATCCATCTGCTTCCCTTGGAATCTATTGCTATTGCAAAAATAGTGTCACTTGGCAGACTTGAATTTGAAGTATTGTAAACAGTCCAATTTAGGCCATCAAACTTCACTAACCCTCCCCAATCTGTCCCAATCCATTTATTACCTTGACCATCTATCGCAATCGCAAGAACCCAATTACTTGGCAGACCTGAATTTGCCTTATTATAGTGAACCTTTTCACCAGTAACCATGTTTAACTTAACTAAACCACCACCTTCTGTCCCAACCCAAATGTAATCACCCTCAAACGCAAGCGCTTGAATATAATTTCCAGCAGTGAAATTAACCCACTCGGGACTTTGAGCAAATGAAAAATTGAAAACCAAAAAATGAAAAAAAGCGAAGATAAAATTCCTTTCTTCATGGTTTCCCTCTATTTAGTTTAACTTGCTAAAATTTTAAAAATAACTCCACTTTTTGTTAAGACCACCAAACCCTACTATCATAAGCTAATTCACATACAAGTGAGTCACTTCACCAACACCATCTTCTTTACACTTGAAAATTTATCCGTGATCAACCTGTAAAAATACACCCCACTCACCAAATCCCCACCATCAAACCTGACACGATACCTCCCAACCTCCAACCTCTCATCAAGAATTGTCTTAACCTTCCTACCCAAAACATCATATACCTCAAGCCTAACATCCGTAACCTCGGCTATATCAAACTCAATCACAGTCGCAGGATTAAATGGATTCGGATAATTTTGATAAAGCGAAAACTCCCTCGGTATTATCTCTCCTTTCTCATAAACATCAAGTATTACCCCACCCTCTTTATACACTGATAATCCTCCAGCTGTCCCAATCCATTTGTTCCCTTGTCTATCTATTGCTATCGCACAAACATAATTATATGGTAGGCCTGAATTTGATGAACTATAAACAGTCCAATTTACACTATCAAACTTCACTAACCCTCCTCCAGCTGTCCCAACCCATTTGTTCCCTTGTCCATCTATCACTACTGCATGAACATAATCATTTGGCAGACCTGAATTTGATCTGTTATAAACTGTCCAATTTACTCCATCAAACTTCACTAACCCTCCCCACCATGTCCCAATCCATTTATTCCCTTGTCCATCTATCACTATTGCATTAATCCAATTATCTGGAAGACCTGAGTTTAAAGTATTATAAACAGCCCAATTTACTCCATCAAACTTTGCTAAACCTCCTCCTTCTGACCCAATCCATTTGTTCCCTTGTGAATCTATTGCTATTGCAGTAACATAATTAAATGGTGTATTATAAACAGTCCAATTTACACCATCAAACTTCGCTAACCCCCCTCCAGCTGTTCCAACCCATTTGTTGCCTTGGGAATCTATTGCTATTGCACGAACATAATCACCCGGCAGACCTGAATTTGAAAAATTATAAACAGTCCAATTTGTTCCATCAAACTTCGCTAATCCACCCCACCATGTCCCAATCCATTTATTTCCTTGGGAATCTATAGCTATTGCATTAATCCAATCATCTGGAAGACCTGAATTTGATGTGTTATAAACAGTCCACTTTGCCCCATCAAACCTCGCTAATCCTTCCCCATACGTCCCAATCCATTTGTTTCCCTGTCCATCTATCGCTACCGCAGAAACCCAATCACCCGGAAGACCTGAGTTCGAAATTTTATAAACAGTCCAATTTACTCCATCAAACTTAGCTAATCCTCTTCCATCTGTCCCAATCCACTTGTTTCCTTGTGAATCTATGGCTATAGCAGTAACATGATCATCCGGCAGACCTGAGTTTGATGTGTCATAGACAACCCAATTTGTTCCATCAAACTTCGCTAACCCCCCTCCATATGTCCCAATCCATTTATTACCCTGCCCATCTATCGCTATAGCCCAAACATCATTACTTGGCAGACCTGAATTTGAAGTATTATAAACAGTCCAACTTAATCCATCAAACTTCACTAACCCTCTACCTGTTCCAACCCATTTGTTTCCTTGGTCATCTATCACTATTGTATGAATCAAATTATCTGGCAGTTTTGAATTTGATGAGTTATAAATATTCCAACTTAATCCATCAAACTTCACTAATCCCCCTCCCCAAGTCCCAATCCATTTGTTTCCTTGAGCATCTATCACTATCGTAAAAATCCAATTAACCGGCAGATTTGAATTTGAAGTGTTATAAACAGTCCAATTTACTCCATCAAACTTCGCTAATCCTCCAGCTGTCCCAATCCATTTGTTTCCTTGACCATCTATCACTATTGCATGAACATAATTATCTGGCAAACCTGAATTTAATGTGTCATAAACAGTCCAATTTACCCCATCAAACTTTGCTAATCCACCTCTATCTGTCCCAATCCATTTGTTACCCTCCCCATCTATCGCTATCGCATGAACATAATTATCTGGCAAACCTGAATTTGCACTGTTATAGTTAACTTTCTCACCCGTGAGCATATTTAACCTAACTAACCCTCCTTTAGTCCCAACCCAAATGTAATTTCCCTCAACGGTAAGCGAAAGAATATTTTTATTTGCAGTAAAATTAACCCACTCTGGACTTTGTGAAAATAAAAAATTGAAAGCCCAAAAAATGAAGAAAAGTGACGATAGAATTTTTCTAATCATAGTTTCTTTCTCCTTATTTTAATTTTACTCAATTTAACTCACACCTATTACTTCAACTCCTCCTCTCTCACCCTCCACCCTTAAACTTCAAAATCGATGATTATAAGTTAAATAAGTTAACAACTCATTAAAACTTCCACCTCTGAAAGTCTTACCATCAAACCTCAAAAATGAAATAGATAATGTAATATTATCCGAATCAGCTATGTTATAACCACTGCTGACGCTTGCACGATATGACTTGTTTGCATTGTTAAATGCTGAAGATAAACTCAACGATGAATTGAGCTTGTTTGAAAATGCTTTATGCTGAAAACTCAATGTATAGTTATGTGTGAATGATTTTACTGTATCAAAAATACTCGAACTCACAAAACCAGCACTGAAACTGGAACTTAACTCATTGCTTATTACAAAACTCAACCCTAAATTGACAGAGTGCACCAAAGTGGTGTTATTCTTTAGTAAGTAAGATCTATTATCTGAACTCTGTAGTGAATAATTCAAATTTATAGATCTAATAAGTCCTTTAGTAAATCCTTTAGGGTCAAAAACAAAATTGTTATTAAGATTCAGAACATAACTCCTAAAATTAATCCTCGTTGAATCCTTTTTTGAATTATTGGTCATCAAAAGAACATTCCCTGAAATAGTTGTTGTCCAGCCTTTTAAAATTCTGGCATTGATCCCTGCTGTGATAATGTTTCGAGCAGTGGTAAATGATTTTTGTTTAAGCAAATTATCAGTTTGTCTAATATAGGACAAATTCAAATTAACATTTAATATTGTGATATTGTTCATTACAGAAATTTCCTGTATGTCATTATGAAGATAAGACGTCCCTAAAGAATTATATCCTGGTTGAATTCTTCGATAACCAACTTTTGTACTGAATGAACTAAATCTGAGACCCAGTGCAGTATTAAATGCAAAATCATAATTAGTGCTTATGCGCGGTTTATAAATCTTTAAAACGAATGAAGGAATTTTTGATGAATCAATATTAATTTCTTGAGCTCTTAAATCTCTTGTGTAAACACTTCCAGCTGCATCAAAATCAAAACTAATTGCACTCCTCAGAAAAGATATTCTCCCCTTTGCTCCCAAAACTAAATTTTCCTGAGGTACAACTGCATTCTGATTTACGATATTATTTGTGTTGGGAACAATTGTGGTCTGTACCCCAGAACCAATTGAAAAGAAGTTATCGCTTAAATCAAATACCGTTGAATCCTCAACACTTGATATCTTGATCAACGCTTCAAAAGTTGCAGGCCCTGTTACAGTCCAATTATAAAAACCAACATTTGGCTGTTTATCTGCTATTAGCTCAAACGTTGCTCCCCCATCCCTAGATATTTCAATTTTAACTGCACCACCAACATTATATGAATTCCAAGTGATTGTTACAACCGAACCGATATTAAGTACATCCCTCCCATTTGGTGATAGAACTGTTATACTTTTATGGCTTTGATCTAATGAAGATATCTCATCCTTCGCCCTTACAAAGATTAAATCAAGATAACTTACAGACTCATTCCCATACCCTATTTTTGACGCAAAAAGAAATCTCTTAAAACTACCATCCTGAGCACCTCCGGGAACTGCCCGTTTTGTGAAACCAGCAGCAGTTGAAAAGCGAAAATTTCCCGGATTTATATCAATGCCACCTCCACGAATTAGAATACCACTCAATGTATATTTTGAGTATTCAGTGCTGAAATCTCCCAGATGTAATGAACCCCACGACCACCTCGGATTTATTCCAAATTGATTAATATCCTGCCTTGCGGAACTTCCTTCAGTGGAAATTAAAAATTCAAATGGAATTTGAATCAAATTAAATAAACTAATTGTCGGTCTGAAAAATAGTCTTCCTGTATTGTTAGGTCTTCTGGCATATTCACTGGTCGTTGTATAATATTCTCCGTACCCTCCTATCTCACCACTAATTTTGAAATTCCTTTTAATGAAATTATAACCCTCACCCCAAATGCCTTGTTGTGCAAACAGAGAAATACTAAACATCAAAATAAAAACTGAAATAAATATGATATATAACCTCATAGATCCCTCTGATTTTTTTAATATTTGACTAAAACAATTGGACTGAAAGATATCGGAGACTCATTATTCTTGAATACCGCCTTAATTCCATATTGATACTCACCCTGATATATTAACTCAGTATCTGTGAAATTGACTTTATCTGGACCGACTGAAGCAAAATTCTCAAATTTCCCACCGTTAACCCTTTTGTAAATTACATAATATTCCACCTCACTCTTCGGCTTCATCCAGGTAAGTATGATAGCCTTTTTCTGACTATCGTAACTGGCATTTAATCCTTCAATTTGAAAAACTTTAATACTTTGATTTACCTTAACACCGACTGATGGAGATAATTCTGACTTATTTCCTGAACTATCTACTGCTTGAAGTGCATATGAATAAAAATTAGGACCAGTTACAGTGTTATCGATAATTTTCTTTTTATTTAGTGATTCTCTGCTTAGAACAAGAATTTGAGTCCAATCTTTTTCTTTACCTCCTTTTCTGAATATAATATATTTAGCTACATCATCACTTAAACTCGGAATAATATCTAAAACAACAGACGAATCCGTTACAAGATAATCTGAAATGAGTGGTGGTACAGGGGGAACTATATCAGGCTTTACTAATTTTAAAATGTCCGAGCGAGCACTGTGGTTAAAGTTTCTGTCAACCGCAACGATCTGATAATATATTTCCTTCGTAAGGGTATTAAGATTTAGCGTATCAACAAACACAGTATCTTGAATGGGATATGGAGTTAAATTGCTAAATTCGTGATCAATAGCATTAGCAAAATATACTCTGTAGCCTGTGATATCAGGATCTTTTCCTAAGGGCCAGTGAAGCCTAACTATACCAAGAGTATCAATACTTCCAGTTAATCCAACCGGTTTAGCTGGTGGGATGGAATCAATAAGAAATCCATACGCTGGCATTGAAACACTTGCATTATTTGCTGTGTCCAAAGCAAAAACTACATAATAATTTTCATTTATAGGATCAGGACTATTATCTGTAAATTTTCTAACAGAAGGTTCAAGTATTTGTGTCGTAAGTGGTTTATACTCTCCTCCAATTGAATTGCTTCTACCAATTATAAAACCTTTCAAATCAGAAGGTGGGTTTTCTATTTTCCACTCAAGCTCTATTTTACCTTTAACATCTTTTATAGAAGTAATTACAGGTGGCTGTGGAGCTGTTCTGTCTCTTCCCATTGCCTCAATTACTTCTGACGGTTCGCTTAACTCAGCAAAAGGAGTGATACCTATCAAACGATATTTGTATGGCAAATAATTTCTTGAGATGGTAGTATCTGTGTAATAAATATATTTATCCTGCTGATTTGGATTCTGAGTCGCCTGAATGTAAGGAGTTTTATTTAGCCGTACCCAGTTTTTGCCATCTTCACTTCTCTCAATCCAGAAAGCAGTAAAAACATTCTGCATATTTTCAACGCTCCATCGCAATTCAATCTGATTTTCCATTTCGTTCTTTTCAAGATTTGGAGCTTTTGGAACTGGAGTTAAAAGCCTCGTATCGACAAAAACGTAACCTGTATCCATTTGGCTTACATCGTAAGGTATAATTACATATAAATATTGCTCATCCTTTTCAAAATTTTTATCAACCACTCTTAAACCTAAACCTTCAGCCACCTGTGCATCCATATCTGCTGTAAATAAAGCAAATGAATAACGAAGTTCCTGTTCCTGTGATAAGGTTCTAATATTTGCAATGTCAAAATTCTGTTCACTAATCCTGAACTGCTTCCCATAAAGCGCCTGCACCGCGATTGGTGCATAAGGATGATCCTGTGGAAATTTTGATTTCCATTCCTCTAATGAGAATGGTTTAATTGTGTCATTGCCGATCTGTTTTGCTTCAACTGGTTTTCTCCCTTCAAGATTCACCCTGTATCTTATAACTTTATAACCCGAAACATTCCCTCTTGTCCATGCTATATGATTTGGCGGAGCCCAACGAATTATAATTTGATCACTTTTAACATTTGCAATTGCATATATATTCCTGACTGAATCAATTGACCGATTACCTTGTTGGGCGACTACATTAAATGTCACTGAAAGAATGAGTGAAAAGATGAATTTTAAAGTATTTTTCACCATTTTATCACCTATAAATATTTATAGTTGGATAATCATAGTTGTAGTCTTTATAATAAGTTGGCACACGATCAGAATTTATGCAGTTTATCGCATTAAATTTAAAACCTACCCTATATGAACCTCTATCTAAATGTCGCCAACTCGATCTCAAAAATCCTATCATCCGTGACCGCAATCGCTCAGGGTAAGCGCTTTGATTGCGTCGTTGACTATTTGGATGACCATTTTGAAGAATGTAATTTGATGTCATAGCCCATAATCTTCTATAATCTGCACTCGCAATTGCGTCGGTTATCATTTCTAATTCCACTTGTTGACTGGTAGATCTTACAGCAGTACCAGCAGTACCATCACCAATTCTACCACCGACAATGAGGTCCCGACTTCCACCAATCCTACCACCGGAACCACTACTTCTTCTACCACCACTGAAAGAACTACTCCAGAGATTAACTCCAATTGAACTCATTATCGATGCATATTGAGCTGAAGAAGATTGACTCTGTGGTAAATACTCACTTTCATCCAAAGGAGGGTCCGCAAAAGTTATTGTAACAGTATAAAATGGTGGAATTCCATATGGTTCTTGAGCTCTTAAGCTTTGTGTTGTACGATATCTAAATTCATTATAGTATTCGTAAATAACTGGATACGCAAAAGTATTGTACCAATTATTTTGGTGACCATCAAGTGTTCTCACTAAAGGTGGAATTCTGTAAGTAGTTAAACCCAACCGATAAGTATGTCCTTCCACATCAAAAATATCAAACAATTCTTGTGTATTAAATGTTGGGTAAAGTACTAATGCTGAGTTGCCTTGGTAAGAATCACCACCCCTAGATTCCCATCTAGTTGAAACAAATGTTAACTGATTAATTTTGCTCTGAAGATTTCTATATCGACTGGTTCTGAAGAAGAATACATAATAAATTTTTTCATTGGGATCAGTTGTGATTCTTCCATCTATTCTCGTTTGTCGAACCTCTACTCCTGGGGCAACTGAAGTACGCGTTCTTAATAATATATTACTGAGTCTCTGAGCATAATAATTTTCAGAGACGGCAGATGCCACTGTTCCAGGTCTTGGTGTTTTCCTTCTGATTAATTGAGCAGCATAAGTTGTTGATGTTTGGAGTCCTGCGGGGATCTGGAATGAGATAGTTTGGGTAGAATTATTATATCTTGCTTCAGTAGTAAGAATTGGTCCCCCATCAACTGGAACAAATTTAACATGATAGCTTATATCGTAGTCTGGAATACTCACATTAAACAAATCAGGCCTTCCTTGCTTTAATTGAATAACCCCTGATCTACACTCATCAATCAGAAAATATCTTTGAGTATGAAATGGATAAGAATAAGCAACGGCGTCCGGTGGAATATGATCAGGGGCATTCCCGGTTGTGAAATTATGACTTAATTCAGCAATTATTTCTGAGCCATCAGCTTTGCGCGCATTTCTCCACTGGCCATCAATAAATTCCTGACCACGAATCCTGATCGTTACATTATAATCTGTTCTAGGTTCTAACATATCAATTGGTACGAGAGCAGCACCAAGTCCATTATCAGCAATCTGTTGTGTACAGGGTACGGTTGATGAGCCTCTCCTGAGTTCAAATCTTTCAATAATAAATCTAAATCTCCGGGTTACTTTACTCCCATCATCACGAACCTGCTCAATTTCAAATGGCGTGTAAACTTCAGCGTTAAAAGCTGCTACGGGGTTAATATATGGATCAACATTTGTTGCTCCGTCTCCAGGAACTAAACTTTCCAGAATTCGAATAGCAGCTAAAGGTGATTCAGTTGGAATACGGCATCTCTCTCCGAGAGTAAACTCAAAACTACAATTTCCTCTGACAAGTCCACCAAGGATATTGTAATAACCACCCACATTACCACTTAACCAGGTAGGATTAGGCAAACCTCCCCGAAGTGCTGCAGCTACTCCAACATCAATTATTTTAAATACTCCGCTGGCAAACCATGCATCAACATTAATACCTATTTCACCTTGTAAATATGCCCACAATTGTCCAGATGCATACCAACCGTTAATACCAATAGGTGTACCTGGTGGAAAACCTTCGCATGTTAAACCCGGATAATTTTTAAACGCCATATCAAATCCAGTTTTTACTAAATCCAATCTTGCAATAAAAGGTCCCAATGATAACCTTCCTATATTTGTTCTACTTCTAAGCCTTGCCCCAAAAGCAAAGCCATTTCCTCTTTCTTGTGCAGTAACATCTCGATCTGGATATCTTATTCCAGTTATACTTCTTACATCATCAGGTAAATCGGGAGCAGGAGGTAAATTCATGCCTACCATAAAATAAGCACTGAATTCAGTGCTATCTAAGCCAGGGATATTAATATTAACATTAATAGGTTCCGTTGGAGTACCAATGTGTATATGCCAGGTGGATGGCGATATATAGAGATTAACTGTGCCTCCTCCCGTGAGAATGCGAAGGTAATTTATGTTAACATCAAATATTCCGCTAAAAATAGTATCCCGAAAATTATAGTTAATCCTTGCTGAACCCCTAATTGGAACATTAGTTCTGTTATTAATGTGAGTTAGGAAGTAAACATCTCCCCTAAGATACATTTGACTGACGCCACCTCCAGAATTAAATTCCGCACCTAATGTTGCATCTGCATTATAAGTTTGACCACCGCCGGTATTTCCGAAAATAACAGTGGCCTCAAATCCAAAAGCAATTGAGTCATTTGGAACGTATGTAACACCACTTAGCGTCCCACCCGGTCTCCCTCTCCCTGTAGTGTCAGCTGTTCCAGCAGTTCTAAGTGACCCAGCATCAGGAAGAGGTGAAGCCCTTCGCATGTGATACCAAGCACCTCCTCCGAAACCATAAATGTCAAGCCCTGGAACTATAGTTATCCCTGGACTAAAGACCGCCTGAGCATCTACAAACCAATATCTATATCCATCTTTGGTGCCGAACTGTGCAGCAACCTGTGCACTAATTGTCGGACGAAATGTTGCACGAACGAACCCTTTAAAACCATTTCCGTAAGTAGGATCTTGATTGTAAAACCTCAGCCCACCATTTAATCGTACAATACCCACATCCCCAGAAATACTTACTGAATCAAATTCAACTCTGTCAAATTCCCAAAATTGCCTTCCGGTTCTTGGGAGATTTAATCTACCAAGAATCGCAAGGGTTGTCGCTGCTGAAAATGTATTTGATTCCCCTGTAAGATTCAAACTTAAATCAAATTCTATTCCAGCTAAATGTACGCTGCTATCCCTTGTAGTAACTCTAACATTCTGTATGGATACTGGAAATCCACCCGTCCGACCTCTATCTGGTGGATTAGGAACATTGGGTGAAAAATCACTTTGTTCCATTGCCAAAAACTTTTGCGGACTTGCGCTTCCAAATCTTACGCAACTATCAGGACAAGCTATATAAGGAGGCCTTGTTTGGAAAGTTAACCCTTGAAATCTTAATCCCGTAAAATTAGTCCGACCCACCGGCGGCAAATCTGCATTTATGTTTAATCTTCCATTCAACACCGCTCTCGCTTGAAATCCTGATCTGTCAATATCTACACGAATATTAGTAGTTGGTTCAAGTTCAAGCGTTGCCTGCCACAAGTTGAAATTTATTCCTGATCGTGGTGGCTCTATTGTGAAATTATAGCTCAAATTCCTACTTGTCGTATCCATACTAAGAACAGACCTGTAAAGTAAAGTAGAATCTGTGAATGAAGTCCCTATCTGACCCGTAAATCCGGCTCGTGAGAATGAAGTTTGAACCATGTCAAAATAAATTGTATCAATCGAAAAGCTCCAGCCATCCAGATTTCCATTTCTCAAAACATTTTCAGCTCTAATATTTGCAGTGAAACCAGTTCTATCAATAATCATATTATTTGCCCTAAAACTTACTCTCTGAGTTGGAGAATCGTAAGTTCTAAACTGCCCAGGAAGTTTTATTTCTACCGTCTTTAAATAAAATCCTTTCCACAAAAGTTGATCGCCTGTGTATCTATAGTTTGAGGGAAAGTTAAAAGAAGTTGGATTCTCACGGTCTGAAAAATCCAACCATGCTTCCTCTATTCTAAACCCAAATCCTTCAACACCACGAATCTGAAATGGTTTATTGAAAGTAAGTGAGACAATCCAGTTGTCATGTCTTCTTACTGTTGTTCTAAATTCAGCTTTAATCTGATCTGACCCAATGTTACCATCATCTAAATCTTCAACAAGAAGATTACGACCAAAGATAATCTCGCCTGCTATAGTTAAACTAACAAATCCATTACAATCCCACCTGACAAAAGTACCTGAATCAGCATCAGAACTGATTTGAGTTCTCTTCAATCTAATTGTTATATCATCTGACCATACTAAATCTCTATCAATTGGTAAATAAAGCATTCCTCTCCCCATATTAAGACCATTTGGATGAAAACATATATCTTTTGCACCTAAACCCAACCAACCATGCAGTTCAGGAAACTCCAATGCAATAATTGCATTTAATTCAGCCCGTCGAGGAGTGAAATTCATTCCGACAATTGCAATTGTATATCTTCTTCCCTCTACCATTCTATCTAAACCTATCGGCAATCCAATTGGAGTGCTATCTACAAGAGCACTTACAAGTCTGGAAGTCTGATTTACAAAAGTATTTAAGTTTTGAAGTTCATCATCGCTCATGCCAGCTAATTCACCAGCCAAACGAAAAGCAGAAGGAATTACACTCTCGCTGTCATATTCAGCATGAACATCACCTTCATAAATTTTATTATCTCCATTAACCCTTATGTTATTAAAAACAACTCTTATTGGCGCTCTGAGAAAAGGAACATTTATGGTGCCTTTCCCGCTCGCTGTTTCATCCGTCCATCGTATCTCGGTTACAGTTAATGTAAATAAACCAATCCGAAGCCTACTTCCAACTCTTGCAGTTGTAACAGGACGTCTATCTGAAATTTCCGGAGCTTCGCAATCAGCTAAGCAGTCCCCAGGTGTCGAAACAATCTCCCTGCCTCTACGGGTGCCGATATAAAATCTGTAAACATCGCTCGTGCGATAAGCAGTGCTATTAAGATTGTTTGGATCGGATAACCACTTAACTCTCCAGTAATACCAGCCAGTATCGTTAGCTGTGTAAGGCACATTTACATCTTTGTAAAGTTGAGAAAGAACACTTGAAGGGTTATCAATGGCACCGTTCAAATCAATTCCAGATCCTAATCTCTCATTGGCTAAAATTGTGTCAACGGTTTGGAAATTATCCCTTGAGATTTCAAGTACCCATCTTTCATCAATTCCACCATTAAAAAATGTGGCTGGCGTTTTTCCTCTTCCTGACTGAAGAATTGAAAAAGGAGGTGCAATTCTGGTAGGGGCATCTGAAGTCTTAAACAATAAATTTATCCTCCCAGGAGGTAGAGTATCATTATTTGCAGGTTGTCTTAAAATTGGTTTCCCCATCCCAATACTGAAATTGCCTCTTAAGCTTCCACTGATTTCGGTCCTTGCATCGCTCCTGATTTCTATATCAGCCGTCCAGTTATAATTTCTTCCACGCACAAACATTGGCGGTGCCGGAGATTCATTAAGACGCTTATTGAGCGATAAATGCTGGGATTCTTCTTGAGTGATATCTACACCTAATACCCGTTCCTGGGAGCGCTCTGGACCATCTGGCCAACTTAATTCTCTGTTCCAGGAATATAGTGATGATCCATTTTCAAATAACTGGAATTGAAAACGACATCTACGGTATGAATCTGAATAAGGATCAAATCTGAATATTATTGGAAAGTAATTCCAGGGAATAGTATCATTGTTCAAAGGATAAACAACGGTAAGATTACCTGTGCCCGATACAGCACTTTTAGTAAATGTGAAAATCTCGGATTTACCATCATTCTGAGTTGGTGGGAGACCAAACCGATCAAGCGCCTGAATTTGCCAAGCATAAGTTTTACCTGCTACTAATTCTCGTGCATCAATAGGATAAACAAAAGTATTAGTTGTGATTTGATTATTTTCATAAACGGGTATATTTGCACTTATTGCCTGCGCTGGGGTTTGCCCTCTCATTACTTCGACAATTTTTAAAGTGTACTTTACCTCATAAGTAGATGGCACAACAACAGGGGTCCATTGAAATGTAGGATAAGCAGTTGTTGGATCTAAATTTGCATTATCCACAGGTGCGATTAATCTCGGCGGATCTGGATAAAGAATTGTAAAATTAGCACAGATATTGCTTGCTAAAACATTGCCTGTCATATCTTCTATGTTTACACAAACTGTGTATTCCCCTTCAAGCAATCTTCCAGTCTTCATAACTTTGTCTCTATAACCCGTATCTCTGAATGAAACATCTGAAAGACGCACGATGTTTGTATTATCAATTACCTGAACAGGCGCTCCAGTTAATGAAATTGGATTGGTTAAAATTCTAAAAATCTCACTTCTACCTCGTTCAACGATAACTCTGAGTTTTATCTGAATTGTGGAGGAAGAAGGATTTGAAATTTTTAGCACTCCTAATGCAGATGGATTACTTTGCCAGTCATTAATATAAGGCGACGGGAACGGATTGAGCATTAATTCTCCGCTAATAGATTGACATTGCAGAGAAGAATTGACAGTTAAGAATATCGTTAAAAACAACGCGACAGTAAATAATTTTACCTTCATATTTATTCCTCCATACAAATTTTATTTTTTAAATAATGGGCAAAGGCAAAACGATGCCTTCACCCTTAAGTAAGGGCATTTCACGAAATGCCCTACTTCACCAAAACCATCTTCTTAACACTTGAAAACTTATTCGTGATCAAACTGTAGAAATATACCCCGCTCGGTAAATCCCCACCATCAAACCTAACACGATACCTACCAACCTCTAACCTATCATCAAGAATTGTCTTAACCTTCCTCCCTAAAACATCATAAACCTCAAGCTTAACATTTGAAACCTCAGGTATATCAAACTCAATCACAGTCTCAGGATTAAACGGATTTGGATAATTCTGATAAAGCGAAAATTTCCTCGGTATTATCTTTTCTTCTTTCTCATAAACATCAAGTACTCCACCCTCACGATATACTGCAACTCCCCCCACATCTGTCCCAATCCATTTGTTACCATAGGAATCTATTGCAATTGCACGAACATAATCATCTGGCAAACCTGAATTTGATCTGTTGTAAACAGTCCAATTTAAGCCATCAAACTTTGCCAATCCTACCACAGTCCCAATCCATTTGTTACCATAGGAATCTATCGCTATCGCACGAACATAATTACTTGGCAGACCTGAATTTGAAGTGTTATAAACAGTCCAATTTGTTCCATCAAACTTTGCTAATCCTCTTCCCTCTGTCCCAATCCATGTGTTTCCCAATCCATCTATTGCAATTATCTCAATTGAATCACTTGGCAGACCTGAATTTGATCTGTTATAAACAGTCCAATTCGCTCCATCAAACTTCGCTAAGCCTCCCTCTAATGTCCCAATCCATTTGTTACCATAGGAATCTATTGCTAGTGCAGTAACATAATTATGTGGCAAACCTGAATTTGAAGTATTGTAAACTGTCCAATTCGCTCCATCAAACTTTGCTAAACCTCCTCCATATGTAGCAATCCATTTATTACCCTCTCCATCTATTGCTATTGCAGTGACAACATCACTTGGCAGACCTGAATTTAATATGTTGTAAACAGTCCACTTTACACCATCAAACCTCGCTAATCCTCCCCAATCTGTCGCAATCCACTTGTTACCTTGGGAATCTATCACTATTGCAGTGACAACACCACTTGGCAGACCTGAATTTGATCTGTTATAAACAGTCCAATTTACTCCATCAAACTTCGCTAATCCTCCCCCATATGTCCCAATCCATTTGTTACCTTGGGGATCTACCGCTATTGAGCGAACAAAATTATCTGGTAGACCTGAATTTGATGTGTTATAAACAACCCATTCTGGATTTTGAGCAAATAAAAAATTGAGAACTAAAAAGATAAAGAAAAGCCAAGATGAAATTTTGCCCGCCATAGCTTCTCTCCTTTATTTAGTTTAACATTTAGTTTAACTTAGTTAAAAAAATAACTCCACTTTTTGTTTTAAAACCTCCAAATCCTACCATCACAAGCTAAATTCATATTCAACTACACTTCAACTTCTCTCCTCTCTATTCTATCTATAGAGAGGTCCAGGGGGTGAGTTCACTTCAACCCATCCCTTTAACCCCCACCTCTATTTATAGAGAGGGCTGGGGGGTGAATCCACATCGATCTTTTTAACTCCCTATCTCTATTTATAGAGATTATGGGTAAGTCCCCTCACAAAAAAACATCTTCTTAACACTAAACATATTTACTGTTAAAACTAACTCCGTAAAAGTAAACACCACAAGCATCAACGTTAGTAATTTCTTCATCAGCATCGCTTTGATATAAATGGTAAGAGATTTGCCTCGAGATTATAACGGTATTGGTTATGTTAATCTGTTTTAAAGTACCAGAGGAAGTTAGAGGAAGGCACCTAAAACAATTAACCAAACCCCTTTACCGTCGATGATTCCAAAGACAGAGGAATGTATATAAAGGCGAGCTAAAAACATTAGCAAAAAATATATTTTAAATAACCCCTTTCAAAAAACAACAGCATCCTCTTTGGAATCTTTCTCGCCGGCAATCTTACCACGGTAATATCAAAGAACAGATGCTGTAGCTTTGGCTCAATATATAAAAATAATTTATATTTGTCAAGGGGTAGATGCATTTTTGTAAAATTTCGTGATACGTATCACATGGTTATGAATCTATTTAATATAACTGTTGCAATCATAGGAGGTGGGGTCGCGAAAGCTGGAAAAATTTTATTTGACTTAATCAATGAAACTGTGAAATCAAGAGCATTAAAACCAATTGCAGAAAAAGCTATTGTAATTCCAGCTACGCTTGGAAACAAAGCTGGAATTCTTAGCGCAGATGCACTTGCACTTGAAAAATCGATACACTAAAAAATTAAACCCGGGGATTTGTCCCGGGATCAGCCTTTCTTAGATATTTTTAATCTTCATTAGTATGTTTTTAATTTCATCCACTGTTGGAATTCTACCTGCTGCTACAACTTTACCATCAATTAAAACAGCGGGAGTGAGCATAACCCCAAGCTTCGAGTATTCACGAATATCATAGACATGCTTAACCTCTGCATTAATGTTTAGTTCTTTAACTGCGGTAATAACATTTTTTTCGGTAGTCATACATCTTGGACATCCCGGACCGACAACCAAAATTTCCATTTTTCAACCTTTTAGCTTTTGTTTTAAAAAATAAAATTTCCGAAGAACCAACCCGTAAATGTACCAAGTAAAATTATCAATGGCACATAAACAAGCGCCTTTTTAATTCCAAAAACCCTGGCAACAACAATCCAATTCGGCAAACTAATTCCTGGACCAGTTAACAACAAAGCCAAAGCTGGACCTTTACCCATTCCCATTTTCATCAAAGTATCAACAAAAGGTGCCTCTGTTAATGTTGCAAAATAACTTACAGCCCCAAGCATAGTCGCAAAGAAAGAAGAACTTAAGCTGTTGCCACCAAGCCACCTTTCAACCCATATTTTCGGTATCAATGAACCTATAACTCCAACAATAAACACACCAACGAGGAGGAATGGGAAAATCAAGCGAACAAAAAACCACGTTTCAAATAACCATGCCTTAGTTTTTTCTTTTGATATCTTAAATACCGCATAAAGAACCATTATAAGCGTGAGGATTAACCAGATTAACACTTTTTGCAAATATGTTCTCCCTGCACCTAAATAATTAGGGGCAAGCAAAGAGAGAAGAATTAAAAAAATTAAAATTAATTCATCGCGCTGAATTATTTTTTCGCCTGGACTCTCCATAGCCTCACTAAATTCAAATTTATCTTTAACCCTGAAAAAAGAATTCATAACATAACCAACAGCCCAAGCCATTATAAAAGCTGAAACAATTCTTGATATCAATAATTGCGAACCAAGAATGTTGCCTGTGTAAATTAAAGATAATATATTTGCCGCCGGTGCAACCCACAAAACTATAAAAGCAGCTCCAACCGATGCACCACCATAATAAAGTCCACTCGCCACTGGAATTATTGTACATGAACAAGCAGCTAAAAATATCGCTGATATCGAACTTAGGAAAAACGCTTTATGTTTTGAAGCACTTGAACCAAGATATTTTATTATCAAGCTTCGATTAATAAAAGAAACTATCGCCCCTGCAAGAAGAAAAGCAGGTACAAGACAAGTTAAAATGTGCTTGCCTACATAGTCTTCAAGTGCTAATAAACCGGCTTTTAAAATTTCAAGTATCATGTGCTTACCTGTAAATTTGTTTATAAGATTTGTTTGTAAATTTTCTTAACTGCCTCATTCCACGCTCTACTATTTACCCCATAAACACATCTACCCGCTTGTCTTAAATTCAAACGTAACTTCATTCTCAAATCATCCTCTCTAAAGAATTCATTTGGTATTGAATCAATTGCCTTTATAACATATTTCAAAAATTCATCGCGACTTTGAACCGCTGAATAAACAACCCATTTGCCTTCCCTTCGCCCCTCAACGAGTCCAAGAAATTGCAAAATTTTTAAATTCCTCGAGATATTATATGGTTGCTCCCCTAAGGTATCCATTAACTCACAAACACACATACCCGTCTTGGATTTGATCAAAGTTCTAAGTATTCTCAATCTTTTTTCATCCGAAATTGCTTTTAAAATCTCTGTGTATTTTCTCATGTCATCACATGTTGTTAATTTTTTGTTTTGTCATTTGCGCAATTATGCAAATGTAAAATAACATATAAAAATAAAAAAAGCAAATCTCAAAACAGCACCTAAAAAATTTTTACCCTTCCACCCCACTTAAACTTTTATAAACTCATCGCTAAAAACCCTCACCCAATCTTGAACAATCCTTTCCGCCTCTGCCCAATTTTCAAGTTCTTGACTTCCTATCCCTCCCTTTCTCTCCCAAATGAAGTAAGCAACCTTTGCAATTGTCTCCCGCCTCATCTCGTTATTCGGACGCCCGAAAACCTTAACAATATATTTTGCTTTATCAAACTTCAAAATAACACTTTCTATTTCCGACTCCTTCCCATATGAAACCTCCTTCAAACCACTAATCTCAAAAACAATTTCTCCGATAAATTGATAATTCTTTGTTGCTTTAAACAAATAAATTTTATCCCCACTCCCAATTTCCATTTTGCAATGAAATCCAAGAAAATAAGCATTCTCAAGAAATCTTTCTTTCTTTCGACCGCTTGCAAGCTCAACAACCATAGGTTTGAATTGATTCCTGCGGGAAAAATCAGTTAAAAAACCAGGCACATCCAATTTTTTTATCTTTTGCTCCATTAGTGAAAATTATATTTCTTTTACCGGTTCCCGTCTTGCTCTGCAGGCAGAAACTGAAAATTCATAAATAGCAAAACCCTCAGAATTCACACACAGCTTCAAAATATGTTCTCCAAAGTTAGAATTTTCAACCAACTCATAATATCTCGGCTCATAAACCAAAACATAACTTTTCCCATCTTCGAACAAAATATCATCACCACAATTTTTCTCGGTGAGAAACTCATCATCCTGAAGAACAAAGATTTTCAAATTCCCCCTCAAAGATTCCATAACTGCGCCAACTCTTGCACCAGCGTAAGGCAATATAACAGAACCAACCTCACCAAAAACAGGATTATACTTAAGATAATATCTACCATTATACCATTCCCCATCCAGATAAAATTTCCCGTGTATATAAATTCTCGGATCCTCATATCTTACAACTGACTCAGGAGCAAAGCCCTCAACATTTCCAAGTGAACCGCCCATGTAACCCGTGTAAATTTCCGGAGTAACCCTGTAAAAAATAGATTCGTCAACTTCATAGCGTGATCCAACTGGCAAAGGAAAATCACCGTGGTATCCAGCTTTTATCAAAAGTGCCTGAATGTAAAACTCAACCTCCCACAAATTTCTTATATCAAAATTAGAATAGGAAATCAACCCATCTCGATTTATAAGAAAAATTGCAGGAACATCAAAGTAATAATTTCGCACAATAGAGGCATATCTTTTCAAATTGATCAATTCATTGTCAATTGCAATTGGAAATTCTATTCCAAGCCGTTTCATCTCCCTGTCAACATTTTCGACCTTTCTCTCAAATGGAAATTTTGGGATATGAACGCCAAGAATGAAAAGCCCTTTATCTTTATATCTCTTAATCCACTCCTCAACATACAAGTAAAGTTCATTCCACTTCCCACTCGCATAATTGAAAAACAAAAGAAGCACAACATACCCTCTAAGCTCCTGAAAAGATACCGGCTCCGAATTAAGCCAGTAATTAGCAACTATATCTATCGCCCTGTTGTTTTCTTCAACGATTTGTTTTTTATAATCTCCTCGCATGGATTTTGTCACGCAATTTTTATTTTCATTGTCAATCTAATGAACCAAATCTTAACTTGCAAATTTAAAACTTTCACTCTTTTGTTTTAAGCGAAATCCTGTTTAATTTATATAAAAAATAAAATTCAAGATATCAATGAAACCAGATTTAAAGGCAATATTCAAACAGATTGAGAAAGTTCAAGAGGAACTTGAAAAAGTTCAAGCAGAGCTTGAAAAGAAAACAGTCACGGAAGAAGCTGGCGGTGGAATGGTAAAGGTAACAGCAAATGGAAAAAGAGAAATCATTAAGATTGAAATTGATAAAGAGGTTGTAAACCCAGACGATGTTGAGATGCTTGAGGATTTGCTCGTTGCAGCTGTAAATAAAGCACTTCAAAGTGCTGATAAAATGATAAATGAAGAGATCGCTAAAGCAACCTCTGGATTACTTCCGGGATTAGGTGGGCTTCCCTTCGGTTTTCCAGGCTTTAAAGCGTGAAACAAATAATTAAAGTAACTATGCTTTACACATCTGAAAGCCTCGAAACTCTCATAGAAGAATTAACCAAATTCCCTGGCATCGGAAGGAAGACAGCGCAACGACTTGCACTTTACATTTTAAAACAACCCAAAGAAGAAGTTGAAAAACTTGTTCAAGCGATAATAAATGTCAAAGAAAAAATAAAATACTGTTCAATTTGTTACAATATAACCGAAACTGATCCATGTCCAATTTGTTCAAGCCCCAAACGGGACAAAACTACTATTTGCGTCGTCGAAGAACCAATGGATGTTCTTGCGATAGAAAAGACCAATGAATATAATGGTCTTTATCATGTCATCGGCGGAGTTTTGAATCCACTTGAAGGCATTGGACCAGATGCTCTAAAAATCAAAGAACTTATCCATAGAGTTTCATCCGGTGGAATTAAAGAGGTTATAATCGCCTTAAACCCAAGCGTTGAGGGGGAAACAACTTCAATTTACATAGCAAACCTCATCAAACCATTTGGCATAAAAGTTACACGCATCGCTAGAGGCTTACCAATTGGAACAGCGCTTGAATATGCGGACATAGCAACAATAGTTAGAGCAATTGAAAATAGAACGACAATGTAAGTGAAGAAAAATTTTTTGATAACATCACCCCCAGGAACTGGTAAAACAACAGCGATAAAAAAATTTATTGACCTTACAGGCGGAAAATTTAAAGTTTCGGGCTTCATAACCGAAGAAATAAGAGATCAAAAAGGGAAGAGGGTTGGTTTTAAAATTACTACACTTGATGGAAAAACGGGAATACTTGCCGATATAAATTTAAAAAATTCACCAAAGGTTGGGAAATACGGCGTTAATTTAAAAGACATCGATAATATCGCTGTCCCATCGATTAATTTAAATTCAGACATAATTGTGATTGACGAAATTGGCAAAATGGAATGCTTCTCAAAATCCTTTGTTCAAAGAGTTTTCGAAGTTCTTGATTCGGAGAAAATTCTGGTCGGAACAATCAAGGAAAAAGGGGATGAAATAATAAACAAGATAAAATCCCGAAACGATGTTGAGTTAATAAAACTCACACTCGAAAATCGAGATGAAATACCATTTTTAATTTTTCAAAAAGTCGCCTCTCTTTTAGACAAAGTTTACCCTCCGCACGGTGAAAAGACAAAAAGCTCAAACTGATATTCCTAGCTGAAAGAGCCTGGGTTTTGTTTTTGCTTGTTTTTTTCGTATTTTTATTCAGATTTTGAGGTAAATTTTTTCTAGTTCACCTTTCATAAACTTCTCCCCAACTCAGTTGGGGAGATTTTTAAAGCTAAAAATTTAAAAATAAACAAGAGAAAGAAAGGTGAAAAGGACATATCAACCACATAATACAAAACGGCGCAGGACGCACGGATTCAGAGCAAGGATGAAGACAAAAAGCGGTCGAAAAATCCTCGCCAGAAGAAGAGCGAAGGGAAGATGGAAATTAACTGTAAGCGATGAACGCTAAAAGATTTACTTTACCTAAAAAAGAAATCATCAAAAAGTCAAAAGAGATAACAGAGATAATTAAAAATTCAAACTCTGTTGCTGGCGATTTAATTAAAATCTATTTCCGCCTTTTGTCAAACCGTGATATTATTTCGAGAGTAGCTTTTGCAGTTTCAAAAAAGGTAAAACCAGTCGTTTTAAAAAACAGAGCAAAAAGGTTATTAAGGGAGGTCTATCGGCTAAATAAACATAAGCTGATAGACCTTCTCTCTTTAAAGAACAAGTCGATTGATATGGTTATGATCTTCATTGCGGATAAAGAGCTTATAAAAAAATTAAAGTATATTGATGTCGAGAGAGACTTTTTGCAATTAATGGAAAAAATCTTAAAGGTGGTAAATGAAACTTGATGCTTTCACATGGCTTGCGGTCGTACTTGTCAAATTATATAAAACCCTTATCTCACCGATTTTTCCACCAAGCTGTAGATTTTATCCCTCGTGTTCTGAGTATGCAATTCAAGCTTTTTCAAAGTATGGTTTTTTAAAAGGTTTATGGCTTTCAACAAAAAGAATCATAAGATGCAACCCCTTTAACCCTGGTGGAATTGATGAGGTTCCTTAAAAAATTAAACAAAGGTGTAAAGCAATGGATAGAAATTCGCTCCTTGGAATAATTTTAATCACGCTTGTTTTACTGATTTGGATGTGGTATAATGCCCCAAGAGCACCAGAGAGAAACCTTAAAATGCAGGACACACTTGAAATAAAAAAACAATTGCAGGAACCTGGTGTAGTACAAGCGAAGGGGGACACATTTGGAGTTTACTTTTCCCATCTCTCAAGGGGTGAAGAGAAAAAAATACTCATCGAGACGGATTTATATACATGTGTCATTTCATCAAAGGGTGCACTCATTGAAAAATTTGAACTAAAAAAATTTAAAACATGGAATGGCTATCCAGTTCAACTTGTTGATATGAATAAGGGCGGTGATTTTTCGCTCCTTTTTATGACAACTGATGGTAAAATAATTAACACGAGAAATTTATACTTTAATACGAAAGCAAGGCATTGGGAAAACTTCATTTTAAAAAAGAAGGGTGAAAAAGTAGAAATCGAATTTACCCTTGACATAAATGATTCGAGCAAGCTGATAAAAAGATTTATTTTTGAAAACGGGAAATACTCATTTGATACGGAAGTTGAATTTGTAAACATGGAAAAGATAGTAGCAAACTTTGAATATCAACTTGTTTGGGAAAACGGGATAAATCTTACAGAGGAAAACAGCGTTGAGGAATCATATTTTGGAAGTGCATATGCAAAAGTCGGGGATGTATATGAAACGATCGATGCAAGCAAGTTCGGCGTCAAAGCTTCGCGCTCGTATTCTGGAAACACGAGATGGGTTGGGACACACAATAAATATTTTGCGGTTGCGCTCATATCAAATGACTATTCTGATGGTGCATATCTTGAAGGCGAACGAATCCCCCTACCTAACAACGGCGTTAAAGAAAACTATCTCATAGCACTAAAAATCCCATTTCGTGGAAGTAATTACCAAAAAAATTACTTTACAGTTTACCTTGGTCCACTTGATTATAAAATCTTGAAATCCTACGGTGTCGGGCTCGAAGAGATGATAAGTTTAGGTTTGCGCTGGCTCATAAGACCTATATCAGAATATGTTCTTCTTCCATTCTTTACATTTCTGCACTCGATCATACCAAACTATGGAATTGTAATTATAATTTTCTCGTTCGTGATTAAAATTTTGCTCACTCCGTTGACGCTAACCCAGATGAAGTCAATCAAGAAAATGCAGGCGATTGCCCCAATTTTGAAAGAGTTGCAAGAGAAATACAAAGATAACCCGCAGAAGCTGAATCAGGAAGTTATGCGCGTATATCGAGAATACGGTGTTAATCCATTCAGCGGATGCTGGCCATTGCTTTTACAATTACCGATACTTTATGCGTTGTTCTCACTCTTCCGCGTCACAATTGAGTTAAGACAGGCAGGATTTATTCTCTGGATTAAAGATCTCTCGGTTCCCGACACGATTGTAAAACTACCATTTTACATTCCAATTTTTGGAGTTCATCAAATAAGTGGGCTTGCGCTTCTGATGGCTATCACTATGTTCATCCAACAATGGATGACATCCGCTACCGCAGATAAAAGACAAAGGACAACCGCAACAATTATGACTATTCTTTTCTTCTTGATATTTAACAATTTACCATCAGGACTCAACTTGTATTACTTTACTTTCAATGTCCTTTCGATATTACATCAATGGTATATAAACAAATACACAAAGGTCGAATTAAAGCCGTCAACTGACAAAAAGAGCCCATTTAAAGGTGGAATCTTCAAGAAGTTTGACATTCCCACAATGAGCGAATTAACTGGCGCTAAAAAGAAGAGAAAATCGAAAAAATGAAAACGAAGTTATTGAAGTTAGCTTTAGCTTTTTTCATTCTAAACGCTGAGAGTTTGCTTGCTCAGTTTTCTCCAGAAGACACAGTGCTTGTTGACATTCAAAAAATTAATCCAAGAATAATAGTTGAAATAAAATACGCGACCGAAGATAATTTCACTGGTAAAAAACTTTACGATGTTCCAAAATGTTTTTTGAGAAAGTTTGTTGCGCTTAAACTTGACTCAGTTCAAAGGGAGCTTGAAAAAGTCGGGCTTGGCTTAAAAGTGTGGGATTGCTATCGCCCTCTTTCTGTTCAAAAAATTTTATGGTCAATCGTTCCAGATGAAAGATATGTGGCAAATCCAGCGAAAGGCTCAAGACATAATCGTGGTTGTGCAGTCGACTTGACACTTGTTGACTCACTTGGAAATGAGCTTCCAATGCCGACGAAATACGATGATTTCACCGAAAAAGCACACAGAGATTATTACAATTTACCTGATACAGTTATAAAAAATCGCAAGATCCTTGAAGATGTAATGAAAAAATACGGTTTCATACCGCTCCCTACTGAGTGGTGGCATTTCGACGCTCAAGGGTGGGAAAATTTTTCAATCCTTGACATACCTTTGAAAGAACTCAACAAAAAATAAAAAAGGGCGTAAAAGCACGCCCTTTTTGTTTATGTTCCAGCGCTATAATCTTTGATGTAAGCCTTTTGCTCCTTGGTTAACTTGTCAATTTTAATTCCCATAGTTTTTAATTTAAGCTCAGCGATTTCCTCATCTTGTTCTGGCGGAATTTCATATACTTTGGGTTCAAGCTTTTTCCCTTTCTTAAATAATTCAACGAGTCTAAGTTGAGCCATGAATTGATTCGCAAATGACATATCCATAACTTCAGACGGATGTCCCTCTGCAGCAACAAGATTTACAAGTCTTCCCTTTGCAAGGACAAAAATTCTCCTTCCATCTTTCAAAAGATATTCTTCAACATTATTTCTTATCTCTTTTATGCTTTTTGCCATCTTTTTCAACTGAACAAGATTTATCTCAACATCGTAATGTCCCGTATTACAAACTATAGCGCCATCTTTCATAACTTTGAAATGTTCTTCGGTTATGACATCCTTAACACCTGTAGCCGTGATAAAAATATCTCCAACTTTCGCTGCTTCTTTCATCGGCATAACCGTAAAGCCATCAAGTACAGCTTTTAACGCAGCAATTGGTCTAACTTCAGTCACAATCACATTCGCTCCAAGCCCTCTTGCTCTCATTGCAACACCCTTTCCACAATGCCCATATCCAGCGACGACTACATTCTTACCAGCAATTAAAATACTTGTCGCCCTTAAAATCCCATCCAGAGTCGATTGCCCTGTCCCATACACATTATCAAAGTCCCATTTCGTTTCAGCATCGTTAACAGCTATGATGGGATATTTTAAAGCCCCAGCCTCAGCCATCGCCCTTAACCTTTTTACTCCTGTTGTCGTCTCCTCTGTCCCTCCAATTATATCGGGGATGAGTTCGGGATGCTTACTATGTATTGTGAAAATTAAATCAGCTCCATCGTCAAGCGTTAAGTTAGGTTTTATATGCAATGTCTGTTCAATTGCCCAATAAAATTCATCAACGCTCATTCCATTCCAAGCAAAGATTGAAATTCCTTGCTTCGCAAGAGCTGCCGCTATCGTATCCTGAGTTGAAAGCGGATTACATCCACTCCAGCTAACTTCCGCTCCGCATTCGACAAATGTCTTTATTAGCACAGCGGTTTCCTTAGTCACATGAAGACATCCAGCAATTTTAAAGCCTTTGAACGGTTTTGTTTTGCTATATTTTTCTCTTAAAGCCATTAAAACGGGCATCCTGCTTTCAGCCCAGCGTATTTGCTTAAGTCCTTCATCAGCAAGTGACAAGTCTTTAACTTTGTACACGCCTTTTACTTCATCCATTTAAAAATGTTCTCCTTTAGTTTGTTTTTGATTTTTCATTTTAAAAGTTCTTTAAACATGGGAACATAATCAAGCTTTTCCCATGTGAATTCGGGTTCGTTTCTCCCGAAATGACCATAAACAGCTGTTTTGCGATAGATAGGTCTTTGAAGTTTGAGTCTATCAATTATTCCTCGTGGCGAGAGATCGAGATTTTCTCTTATGAAATCAGCAATCAAGTCATCAGGGACTTTTCCAGTTCCTTTCGTATCTATATAAATTGCAACTGGATCTGCTACACCTATTGCATAGGCAACTTGTATCAAACACTCATCGGCAAGTCCAGCTGCAACAATATTTTTCGCAATATGTCTCATTTCATAAGCTGCGCTTCTATCAACTTTGGTTGGGTCCTTTCCAGAGAAACAACCACCGCCGTGCGGTGCCCTACCACCGTATGTATCAACTATTATCTTTCTCCCCGTAAGTCCAGTGTCACCATGTGGTCCACCAATTACGAATGAGCCAGTTGGATTGATGTGATACTTTGTCTTTTTATCAAGATATCCTTCCGGTATAACCTCCTTTATAACAAACTCTTTTAAATCTTCAGCGATATCTTTCGATGTTAACTTTTTCCCTTTATACCTTTCATCGTGTTGAACTGAAAAAACAATCGTATCAACTCTAACTGGTTTACCTGTGTTATCATATTCAATCGTCACTTGACATTTTCCATCGGGTCTTAAGTATGGCATTAAATCAGTTTTTTTCCTGACATAAGCAAGACGCTTCATCAGTTTATGAGCAAACATAATTGGCATCGGCATAAGTTCGGGCGTTTCCCTACATGCATAGCCAAACATCATACCTTGATCTCCAGCGCCTCCTTTGTCAACCCCCTTTGCTATATCCGGTGATTGAGATTTAACTGTAACTATAACACCGCAAGATCGATAATCAAATTGATATTCCGACCTATCATAGCCGATATCCTTGATGACATCCCTTGCAAGTTGATCAAAATCAATCTTTGCCCTAACATCTTCGGGCGCCTTTATCTCACCACCAATTACAACAAGTCCAGTCGTCACAAATACCTCACAAGCCACCCTAGATTCCGGATAATGTGTCAGGAAGGCATCGAGAACAGCATCGGAAATTTGATCGCAGATTTTATCAGGATGTCCTTCGGCAACCGATTCAGA
Source organism: Candidatus Kryptonium thompsonii (assembly GCF_001535985.1). NCBI lineage: Bacteria > Pseudomonadati > Candidatus Kryptoniota > Candidatus Kryptonium > Candidatus Kryptonium thompsonii. The sequence goes on from NZ_CZVS01000022.1 coordinate 28,885, forward strand.
AGTGAATAGCTTTCCCATTTATTCTCCTTTTTTAGTTTAAGTTTTAATTTAGTAAAATTCAATTTCGGATGAATCACCAATGTTAACCCTTTTGTAGTCCCCTCTTAACACTACCCCACTCCCGACAATAGATGAATCAAGAAGCGCATTCTGAATTTTAGCTCCATCACCTATAATTGAGTTACGAATTATTGAAGATGAAATCTCAACATCATCAGAAACTGTTGTGTATGGACCAATTATTGAGTTCTCAATTTTACTCGTCGGAGATATATAAACAGGTGGAATGAGCAAAACATTTTCAAACTTTCCAAATTTAATTAAACCGGCATTATTTTTCTGAAGCAAAAATTTATTGGTCTCTAAAAGTGTCTCCGGCTTACCACAATCATACCACCCATCAATTTCAAAAACAGTTATCTTTTCACCTTTATTTACCATCAATTGAAGAGCGTCTGTAAGTTGATATTCGCCCTTTGTTTTAATCTCTCCTTTTACAACCTCATCCAAGGCCTCCTTTAAAAGTTTTGGATTCTTTATTAAATAAATTCCAACGATCGCAAGATTGCTCTCTGGTTCTGATGGTTTCTCGATAAGCCTACTTGCAAATTTATCCCCATTGAGAATTACGACCCCAAATCTTCGTGGGTCTTCAACAGCTTTAACCCCAATTGTTGTGAACTTACTCTTCAAAAACTTCGAAATGTCGAAATCAAAAAATTGTATCGCCAAGAATTATCAAAATCTCATCTTCATCTTTAAAAGCTTCGCCCGCCAAATAAATTGCATGTCCGAGCCCAAGTGGTTCTTTCTGTTCAATAAACTCAAACCTTACATCTGGATAGCTGGATTCAACATAATTTTTTATCATCTCACCAAGATGACCAACTATAAGCAAAATATCCTTTATTGAGTTCTCGACAAGTTTATCTATTATATGCCCAAGTATCGGTTTGCCAGCAACATTTAGCAACACCTTAGGTTGAGTATAAGTATGTGGTCGCAATCTTGTCCCTACACCTGCAACTGGTATCACAGCCTTCATTTTAAGAAACCTCTTTTTTATTAGGTTCGATTTAATATAAAAAATCAAATCATTTTTTTCAATTATAAAAGCTTTGATTCTATGTATTCAACAATTTTGTCTATATCACCTATAATTTTTATATACTCAACTGCGTTTGCTCTCGATTCATATCTAAGTTGTTCCGAGATCGTCTCAACAATAGGAGCCCAAAAATTAACAGCCACAAACGGCTTTGGTTCAATTAATCCTTTGTTAATCAACTCCCACACAAGTGATAACTCAACTAAAGTTCCAGTGCCCCCCTTTAAAACTATGTAAGCATCGCCTTTTTCAATCAAAATTTTTAACCTCTCGAATAAGTCCCTCGCCTTTATCTCCTTATCGACCCATTTGTTAGCACTTGCTCTAAAAGTAGAAACCGTAACCCCAATTGTCCTAGCCCCTGCCTCTTTTGCACCTCTTGATGTTGCCTCCATTGTCCCACCATAACCACCATTACAAATCGTAAATCCAATCTTTCCAAGTTCATATCCAAGCTTTCTTGCAAATTCATATTCATCTTCTCCTTCAATCGGTTTTGAACTCCCGAAAATCGTCACGACTTTTTCACTCATACCTCAACTTAAAGTTTGTTTTCTTAAAAGATAAATAAAAAATGGAGCGCCGAAAAGCGCAGTTATCGCACCGACGGGAAGCTCATTCGGATATAAGATGATTCGAGCAAGCGTATCAGCAAAAAGCAATGTTATCGCTCCAACGAAAAAAGATGTCGGCACTAAAATCCTGTAATCAACAGCAAAAACACGACGACATATATGTGGAACCACAAGCCCAACAAAACCTATTATCCCAGTGTTTGAAACTATAACAGCTGTTAAAATTGAAGCAACAAAATAAGCTGATCTTTTTGTAACCTCCGCATCAACCCCAAGTTGCGTTGCGATTTCATCACCCATTGCGATCAAATTGAGACGATTTGAATAGATGAAAGTTAACAGCGAAAAAATTAACACAACAACCATGATTAAAATAGATTGCCACAAATTAACATTCGCAAGATTTCCAAGAAGCCAAAAAATGACATTTTTTACCGATTCATTTGATAAAGTTACTATGATTAAAATTGAAGCGGAAAAGAAAGCACCTATCATTATCCCACTTAACAACATTGTATTTATATCAATTAAACCCCTTCTCCTGCCAAGCAAGTAAACCAGCGCAGTTACAAACAAAGAACCAACAAGTGCTGAAATTGGAGTTAATGCAAAAGAAAAAGAACCAAGCAATAATATCGACACAACCGCACCAAAAGCTGAACCACTTGAAATACCAAGGATATAAGGCTCGGCAAGTGGATTTCTTATGATCGCCTGCAATATAGCCCCTGCAACAGCCAGTCCCCCACCTGAAAATATAGAAGTTAAAATTCTTGGGAAACGCAGATGTAAAATTACAACCCTATCAATTTCATCGGATTGCCCTTTTAGAAAATTTAAAATTCGCCCAATCTCCATTTTCACTCCAGTTTCAGAACCCCCAATTGAAATCGAAATTAAAAACAAAGAAAAAAGACTAAGGAGAAGGATAAAATTGTAAAGAATTAACTTCTTCAGCTTCAATCCACAAAATCAATTTTAGTTTTCGGTTCCAAATACCCTATCACCAGCATCACCAAGCCCTGGAAGAATAAAACCTCTTTGATTCAACTGTCTATCAAGAACAGCAATATAAATTTGAACATCTGGATGCTCGGTGGTTAATTTATTAATTCCTTCTGGTGCTGCAATAAGGCTAACTACTTTAATTCTGCTTGCTCCCTTTGCTTTAAGATATGAGATCGCTGTACAAATGCTCCCACCCGTTGCGAGCATCGGATCAAGAACTATGACAATGCTTTTATCAAGATTTTTGGGAAGTTTAAAATAGTAATCAACTGGCTTTAAAGTTTCCTCATCACGATAAAGCCCAATGTGCCCAACCCTCGCTTCAGGTATTAATTCAAGAAACGGATCAACCATACCAAGCCCAGCCCTTAAAATAGGAACGAGAACGACCTCACTTTTCAAAACATAACCCTGCGTCACTTCCAGCGGAGTTTCAACTTCCTTAACCAAAAGCTCCAAATCCTTAGTTATCTCGAAAGCCATCAAAGATGTCAACCTTCTTAAAATAACCCTAAAAGTTGAGCTCGGCGTATTCTTGTCCCTAAGGTAAGTAAGATCTCTTTTAATGAGCGGATGGTCGATGATAAAAAGATTTTCCATAATCACTTTTGAGTTTTTGCATTAAGTTAAAAACTCAAATTTGAAAATGCAATTTTTTGCAAAGTTGAATGTTAAATCTGAATTAAGTATATTTTTGAAAAACAAAAAAGCAAGTAAAAGAGCACATTTCAAGTTTGAAACTTTCAAACCAAAAATTAACCTTCGGGAGGTAACATGAGAGAGGTAGTAATAGCCAGCGCATGCAGAACCCCAATTGGTTCATTTAACGGGGCTTTAAGTCCTTTACCAGCTCCTAAACTTGGTGCGATCGTAATTGAGGAGGCATTAAAGAGAGCAAATGTTCCAAAGGAAATGGTCGATGAAGTTATAATGGGTTGCGTTTTAACAGCTGGGGTTGGTCAAGCACCAGCAAGACAGGCAGCAATTTTTGCGGGACTTCCAACAAAAGTCGAGTGTATGACAATTAACAAAGTTTGTGGTTCTGGACTTAAATCCGTCATGCTCGCAACACAGGCTATAAAACTTGGCGATGCCGATATAATTGTTGCTGGTGGAATGGAAAGTATGTCGAACGCTCCTTACCTTCTCGATAAGGCAAGATTTGGTTATAGGATGGGACATGCACAAATAATTGACTCAATGATAAAAGATGGACTTTGGGATGTTTATAATGACTTTCACATGGGCAATGCTGGTGAACTATGCGCAAGGGAATGCAACATTTCAAGAGAAGAACAAGATGAGTTTGCAGTGTTAAGCTATAAACGAGCTCTTGAAGCAATTGAAAAAGGTTATTTCAAAAACGAAATCGTCCCTGTTTCAGTCCCACAGCCAAAAGGAGAGCCGATAATTGTCTCAGAAGATGAGGAACCGAAAAAAGTAGTCTTTGATAAAATACCTAAGCTAAAACCAGCCTTTGATCCAAACGGTACGATAACAGCAGCGAACGCATCAAAAATAAACGACGGCGCAGCAGCTCTCGTCCTGATGTCAAAAGAAAAAGCAGATGAACTTGGCATTAAACCCCTCGCAAGAATAGTTGCCTACACCTCCGCCGCAAAAGATCCAGCTTGGTTCACAACCGCACCTGTAGATGCGATTGAAAAGGTTTTAAGGAAAGCAAACATGAAAAAAGAAGACATCGATCTATTCGAGGTAAATGAAGCATTTGCCGTCGTCGCCTTAGCGACATCAAAACTTGCAGGAATTCCAATTGAAAAAATGAATATTCACGGTGGAGCTGTAGCTCTTGGGCATCCAATTGGCGCAAGTGGTGCAAGGATCTTAACAACGCTTCTTTACGCAATGGAAAGAAAAGGAGCAAAATTTGGAATTGCTGCAATTTGTATTGGCGGAGGGGAAGCAAGCGCAGTCATAGTTGAAAGAGTTTAAAGGTATCCTACAACAAAAACAAAAATTTGGAGCACATACCATGGAAATCAAGAAAGTTACAGTTGTCGGAGCTGGAACAATGGGAAGTGGAATTGCTCACGTTCTTTCACAAAATGGTTATCTTGTAAATTTAATTGATATCAACAAAAGCGTTCTTGAAAAGGCTATAAATGTGATAAGACAAAATATGGACAGGCAAATTAAGAAAGGCTTGATGACAGAAGAAGAGAAAGAGCAAGCAATAGCCAGGATAAATACACTAACTTCGCTTGAAAGCGGAGCTAAAGATGCGGACTTTGTAATCGAAGCAGCTACTGAAAATGTCAAAATTAAAAAAGATATTTTCAAATCCCTCGATCTCGTTTGCAAACCAGAAGTTATCCTCGCTACAAATACTTCATCAATTTCAATCACTGAAATCGCCTCCGCTACAAACCGTCCAGATAAAGTGATAGGAATGCATTTCTTTAACCCTGTTCCAGTGATGAAGCTTGTCGAAATTATCCGAGGACATGAGACATCAGATGAAACGTTCAAAATCACAAAAGAATTAGCAGAAAAACTTGGAAAAACGCCTGTCGAGGTAAAGGATTACCCAGGATTTGTCTCAAATCGCATCTTAATGCCAATGATAAACGAAGCAATTTACTGTCTTATGGAAGGTGTCGCTTCAGCAGAAGATATCGACACTGTAATGCGTCTTGGAATGAACCACCCAATGGGACCACTTGCGCTTGCAGACTTAATCGGACTTGATGTGTGCCTTTCAATTATGAATGTCCTTTATGAAGGCTTTGGAGATCCAAAATATAGACCTTGCCCCTTGCTAAAAAAGATGGTTGCTGCCGGATACCTCGGCAGGAAAACCGGAAAAGGATTCTATGACTATACTCAACAACAAAATAACAAAACACAACAATGAACTTTCAACTTACAGAAGAACAACTAATGATTAAAGAAACCGCGAGAAAATTCGCGGTTGAAGAATTAGCGCCAAAAGCAGCTGAAAGAGACGAAAAAGAAGAATTCCCTCACGAGGAAATCAAAAAACTCGCCGAACTCGGCTTCATGGGAATGATGACACCAGAAAAATATGGTGGCGCTGGGCTTGACACAATTAGCTATGTTCTTGCTATGGAGGAAATCTCAAAAGTTGATGCATCTGTCGGAGTTATAATGTCTGTTAATAATTCCTTGGTTTGCTGGCCTATTGAAATTTATGGGACCGAGGAACAAAAACTAAAGTATTTACCAAGGCTTGCCCGTGGTGAACTACTTGGTGCCTTTTGCCTTTCAGAACCAGAAGCTGGAAGCGACGCATCGAATCAAAGAACTACCGCTGTCAGAGATGGTGATTTTTATATCTTGAACGGAACAAAAAACTTCATAACAAACGGCGTCTACGCTAATATTTTAATCGTCTTCGCTCAAACAGATAAAGAGAAAGGCCCAAAAGGGATTTCTGCCTTTATCGTTGAAAAAGATTTTCCCGGCGTCATCGTGGCGAAAAAAGAGAAAAAACTTGGAATTAGAAGTTCAGACACTGCTCAAATTGTCTTTGAAGATTGCAAAGTTCCAGTTGCCAATCGGCTTGGTGAAGAAGGGATGGGGTTTAAAATCGCAATGACCACCTTAAACGGCGGAAGAATTGGGATAGCTGCTCAAGCACTTGGAATTGCACAGGCATCACTTGAGGCGTCGATAAAATATGCAAAGGAAAGAAAAACATTTGGAAAATTCCTTGCAGAGCATCAAGCGATTCAATTTAAGATTGCGGACATGGCAACGAAAATTGAGGCAGCAAGGTTATTAACATTTCTCGCTGCATGGAAAAAAGATCGAGGCGAAAAATATGTCAAAGAAGCGTCAATGGCTAAGCTGATGGCATCTCAAGTTGCAGTTGAAGCAGCATTAGAAGCAGTCCAAATTCACGGAGGTTATGGTTACATCAAAGATTTTCCTGTCGAAAGATATCTTCGCGATTCGAAAATCACAGAAATTTACGAGGGAACATCTGAAATTCAGCGAATAATTATCGCAAGAGAATTACTTGAAATGAAAGTTTAACGCATAAGCCCCGGCATTGACCCGGGGCTTGTCAAGTTTTGATTTAAAACTTCATCTGTTTATATTTAAAACCAAACAAAATTAAATTCGTTTATTCGTAATTGTGTCTATAAGGACTCGTTTTGCACCAAGCCCAACTGGATTTCTACATGTAGGTGGCCTTAGAACCGCACTTTATAATTACCTTTTTGCCAAAAAACATAACGGCCAATTCATCCTCCGCATAGAAGATACAGACCAAACTCGCATTGTCCCAGGGGCTATAGAAAATTTAATCGAAACATTGCATTGGGCTGGAATTGAATTTGACGAGGGACCAAACAAAGGTGGACCTTATGGACCCTACATTCAATCCCAAAGATTAGAACTTTACCGCAAACATGCCCAAGAACTTATCGAAAAAGGATATGCCTATTATTGCTTTTGTTCCCCGGAGCGACTTGAAAAAATGAGAGAAGAACAAATAAAGCTAAAACAACAACCACGATACGACGGCACATGTAGAAGGCTATCCCAAGAAGAAGTTAAAAAGAAACTCGATGAGGGGATACCTAAAACAATAAGAATGAAAATTCCCGAATGGGGTGAGCTAACATTTCACGATTTGATTCGAGGCGATGTGACCATAAATTTTAAAACTTTAGATGACCAGATAATTCTAAAATCTGACGGATTTCCAACATACCATCTCGCCGTCGTCGTCGACGACCACTATATGAAAATCTCCCATGTAATTCGTGGTGAAGAATGGTTACCGAGCACGCCTAAACATATTTTGCTTTACGAATATTTAAACTGGAAAAAACCACAATTTGCACATTTGCCCCTGCTTCTTAATCCCGACAGAACAAAATTAAGCAAGCGCCAAGGCGATGTCGCAGTTGAAGATTATAGAGCTAAGGGTTATTTACCCGAGGCGATTGTTAACTTTATTGCTTTACTTGGATGGAACCCCGGCGATGAAAGAGAATTCTTCAAGCTTGATGAGTTGATAAATGAATTTTCCCTTGAAAGAGTTAATAAAGCTGGCGCAATTTTCGACATAAAGAAACTCAACTGGATGAATTCGCATTATATTAAAAATTCTGACCTCGATAGGATAACTCAACTTGCTATCCCCTTCCTAAAAGAGAAAGGATATGATGTTTCAAACTTTCAAAAAGTAAAAATAATAGTTGAAGCTGTCAGAACTCACCTTGAATACCTTGCCCAAATTGTTGACTATGTTGATATTTTCTTTACAGAAATAGTTGAAATTGAAAATGGGGAAGCGCGAGAGATTTTAAAACTTGACACAAGTAAAACCGTACTTGAAAAATTCATACAAAAGTTACAAAACCTCGATGGTGAAATAGATAGAGAAAAATTCAAGCAGTTGATGAAAGAAATTCAAAATGAAACGAGCATAAAAGGCAAAAATCTTTTCATGCCGATAAGAATAGCCCTTACGGGCAAAACTCACGGTCCAGAGCTTCCCCTTCTCGTTGAATACTTCGGCAAAGAAAAGATAAAACAAAGATTGGAGAAATTTATTAGCTTATGAAATTTCGTTTGAGATTTATTGATGTATTTCGAGGTCTCGCAATAGTTTTAATGTTACACGGACATACAGCCGATGCCCTACTAAGTCCTGACGAAAAAACAAGCCTCGCTTTTCAACTCTACACAATCTTCCGCGGATTCACCGCTCCGATGTTTCTTTTCATATCCGGATTCGCTTTTGCTATAACAACAATAAAATATGTCGAAGACTATTTAAAATTTTCACAAAAGTTTCTAAAACGGATAAGAAAATTTCTCTTCATAACACTGCTTGGCTACTTCCTCCATCTCCCCTATTTATCCCTCAAAAAAACAATAACCGAGTCAAATTTTGAAACACTTTCAGTTCTGTTTTCATCAGATGTTTTGCAAGTTATCGGAATTTCCCTACTGATTCTTCAAATAAGCTTATTTTTGCTGAAAGACGCGTTTAAATTTTCACAATTATCACTCTACATGGGTATTTTTGCTTTTCTAATTTCGCCATTTTTGTTTATGATTGACTTCGCAAAATTTCTTCCCTTACCTATATCTCAATATTTAAATACTTTCAACGGCTCTAAATTTCCCCTTTTCCCATGGATAGGCTACATCTTGTTCGGGAATTATATCGGCTACAAATTTATAAGCGCGTCAAGTTCCGAAAATTCAGAGCTCTTCCTAAATAAAATCTATAAAATTTCACTGCTTGCGCTTCCACTTGCTTTCACTTTAGAGCTTGTATATGAAAAATTGTTTAATCCAAATCAATTCCTTATCTATTCAAGTCCATTTCTTTCTGTTTCACGTCTCTCGTTTGTAATTGTTCTGTTTTATCTGGTGATGAAAGTTGAAAAAAATGTAAATTTAAAAGTCCACCCATTACAAATCCTTGGAATGGAATCGCTCTTCGCTTATGTTTTTCATCTTATGATCATTTATGGAAGCCCCATAAACCCAGGCTTATCACTTTCAGCAGTTTGGGGCAATATGTTAAGTTATCACATTGTCTTTGCTTTCTTTCTAATCTTGGCAACTACCACATTTTTAATTTCCTACTTTTTACATATAACGAAGCAAAGTAAACATCATTTGGTTGACTATATCAAGTATGCATTTGTCAGTGTGATCTTACTTGTATTTTTCATAAATCCATACTAAAAATGGGAGCAAAAATGAGAGCTATCGCTATCAACGAGTTTGGCGGGAACGATAAACTTAAATTAATGAATCTACCTGAACCAAAACCAAAAGCTGGGGAAGTTTTAATTCAACTTAAAGCAGCAAGTTTAAATCATCTTGACATTTGGGTTAGAAAAGGTCTTTTCAAGATTCCATTTCCACATATTCTTGGCGCTGATGGAGCTGGAATAATAGTAGAGGTTGGAGAGGGAGTTAACCATTTAAAAGTTGGAGAGAAAGTTCTAATTTCGCCCGGAATTGGTTGCGGTATTTGTCAGGAATGCGCGTCTGGAAGGGAAAACTTTTGTAAACTCTATCATATACTTGGAGTTCAAAAAGATGGAACTTATGCTGAATATGTTGTTTTACCTGCTCAAAATGTTCTGCCGATCCCACCTAACCTTGATTTTGAATCAGCCGCATCTGTTCCACTCGTGTTTTTAACTGCATGGCACGCACTTGTAACGCGGGGAAATATAAAACCGGGAATGAAAGTTTTGATTCATGCAGCGGGAAGTGGCGTTGGGATTGCAGCAATTCAAATTGCAAAACTTTTTAATGCAATTGTTTTCACAACAGCTGGAAGCGATACAAAACTCGAAAAGGCAAAAGAACTTGGCGCAGATGTGTTAATAAACTATAAACAGGAAGATTTTCAAGAGAGATTAAAAATTGAAACACAGGGCGAGGGGATAGATCTCATCCTTGATCATGTTGGATTTGACACAGTTATGAAAGGTTTGAAGTCACTGAAAAAGGGAGGCAAATTGATAACATTAGGTGCGACAAGCGGAAGCGAGGTTCCAATCGAACTTAGGTTTGTGTATGGTAAAAATTTATCAATCGAGGGAATTTACATGGGGAGCAAGGCGGAGTTAATGGAAGTTTTGAAATTTTTCCAAAATGGTAAATTGAAACCAGTGATCCACACAGTTCTACCGCTTGAAGAAGCGCAAGAAGCCCATAGAATACTTGAAAATAGAGAAGCCTTTGGGAAAGTTGTATTAAAAATTTGATCATATAATCTTTTAATCCAACGCTTCTGTTCGCCTGCTTTTTGCACTCTCCGAGGGAAGATTCACAGCCCCAATATACTTTATTCACCAAAATCTTTCAAAAGTTGAAAAACATTTTAGCTTGACTTTTCAACTTTTTATCTTTATATTATTTTTGACTAAAAGAACAAATTGGTCAAAAATTCAATATGATCGACATTGAAAAAACGAGAAATGAAATCGTTGAAATAGCGAAAGATATCTTCGCAAGGTTTGGATTCAAAAAAACGACCGTGGAAGAAATTGCCAAAGCAGCAAGAAAAACCAAAAGCTCACTTTATTATTACTTCAAAAATAAAGAAGAGATATTTCAAGCAGTCATCGAACAGGAAGCGGAAGTTCTTCGAGAGCGAATTAAAAAGGCGATATCCCAAGAAAACACTCCACAAGATAAACTTAGAGCTTACATAATAACAAGAATGAAAGCGCTCAAACAACTTGCAAATTTCTACAGCGCCATCAAAGATGAATATCTTGAAAATTATAAATTTATCGAGAAATTCAGAGGTAAATACGATGAAGAAGAGAAAAACACGATAAGCCAAATTTTAAAGGAGGGCATCGCCAAGGGAATTTTTAAAGTAAAAGATGTTGAAATTACAACTACTGCAATTTTAATCGCCCTCAAAGGATTTGAAGCATGGATTTTTCGGGGCAACACGAGGTGGACGGAAAAAGACATCGACAATCTCCTTGAAATTTTGTTTTACGGGATAACGAGAAAATAAAATTAAATAAACGATGAAAAAATATTCACATTTCATCATAAAATACAGATGGATATTTATTTCTCTAACCTTTGCCTTAACTCTATTCTTTGCATATTCAATTAAGAAAATAAAAATCAACTCAGACTTTACTTCCTATCTCCCTCAAACTGACGAAGCCGTTAAGCTCGCCCGATACATTGGGGACAAATACGGCGGGAATCTAACTGCCATAGTGGCAATTGAATCTGCGGACATCTTTGATTATGAAGTGCTTAAAGATATCTACAACTTGACGGAAAAATTAAAATATGTTGAAGGTATCTCCTATGTCACCAGCTTAACAAACACAATTGATATAAAGGGAACAGAAGAAGGAATTGAGATAGGGAAGCTAATCAACGAGATACCCGAAGATCCCCAAGAATTAAATAGAATAAAAAATTATGTCCTCTCAAAAGATCTGTACAAAAATCTCATATCAAGCGATGCAAAAATCACGCTGATATTATGTAGGTTAAAAGAAGGTGTAGATAAAGAAAGTGTAGCAAGGGAAATCAAAAAAGTAGTTGAGGCAGAGAGAATCAAGGGAAAAGTTTACTACGGGGGGCTGCCATTTCAGATGATTGATATGAATAAATTGATAATTGATGACTTGAAGATATTAACCCCAATGGTCGGGTTTGTAATGCTTGTGATTTTATTTTTGAGCTTTAGGAACCTAAAGGGTGTTATAATACCATTTCTCAGTGCGGGTTTCAGTATAATCTGGACGCTTGGGCTGATGGCAATCTTAAACATACCATTGACCATAATTTCAAATACAATACCTGTAATTTTAACAGCAATTGGAACTGCTTATGGAATACACATCGTAAATAAATACAACGAAATTTTATTTATAACCGACCCCAGAGAAAGAGCCGAAATCACTCTTTCAGAAATTTCACTACCAGTGTTCCTTGCTGGGATTACAACAATTGCAGGATTTCTATCGTTTATCTATGGCTCATACTTAACAATGATAAAGGAATTTGGAATTTTTACAAGCGTCGGTGTTCTATTTTCCCTCATTATATCACTTACATTGATACCCTCAATTTTATCCCTTTTAAAACAAGGTAAAAAAACAAACAAAGTTTCAAAGCCTCAGCTTGATAAAAAGCCAGCGGTAAAAATCACAAAGTTAATTTCAAAATTAAAATATCCGATTTTGCTTTTTTCGATTTTAATAGTTTTGGCATCTGCCATTGGAATTTTTAAAATTAACAGAGAAGTTAGCATACTTGAATATTTCAAGCCTGAGACAAATGTAAGGGCTACGGAAGAGATGTTAAAGCGAAATTTTGGGGGATCGTTGCCTTTGTATGTTTTAGTAAAGGGGGATGTGCAAGACCCGCAAGTTCTACAGGAAATTAAAAAGGTTGAGGATTTTCTGAAATCGCTTGAAGATGTTCATAACCCACAATCAATTGTTGATATAATTGAAGAGATGAATCATGTAATGGGTGAAGGTAGAAAGATACCTGAAACAAGAGAAAAAATTGCAAATCTAATTTTTCTGATAGAGGGCGAGGAAATTTTTAATCAACTTGTCTCGCCAGATAAAGATGAGGCGATAATTCAAGCGATGGTGACATATGCAAGCTCAAATAAAATTTCGGAACTCGTCAATAAAATTCAATCCTACTTTAATTCGGTTTCCGACAAGGGGAACAATGTAAAATTTGAACAAACGGGGATGCCCTTAATTTATAAACATCTCGACGATGCGATAATCAAAAGTCAAATTCAAAGTTTAATCTTCGCTCTAATCTTTGTCTTCTTAATAATGATATTCCAAACTGGCTCAATTTCAGGTGGGATTCTTGGGATAATTCCTGTTTCTCTAACAATTGCTGTTATTTATGGATTCATGGGCTATTACGGAATTCCACTTGACATCGCCACTGTTTTAATTGCTGGGGTTTCTCTTGGAATGGGAATAGATTATTCAATTCATTTTATGAATAGGTTAAAGGTTGAGCTTGGACAAAGTTATTCTTTTGAAGAAGCAATAAGTAAGGTTATTGGCACAACGGGTGTTGCGATTCTAATAAACGCCTTGTCAGTTGCCCTTGGCTTTGCAGTGCTTATTTTTGCAAGCGTGATACCATTGCAAAGATTTGGGATCTTAATTTTACTTACGATGTTTCTATCCAGTGGGGCAACATTGATTTTATTGCCAGCGATAATTCTGACGACGAAACCAAAGTTTTTGAAGAAGATGCTTTGTGAAACTGAGGTTGAAAAAGTTAAAACAAATGCATGAAGGAGGAATAAAAATGCGCTACTTAGCCCTTGCATTATCATTAGTCTTCACAACAAATATCTTATTTGCACAGCTCACTGCTGTGGAAATTTTAAAAAAGGTTGACGATGTTTCATACGCCCCCAAAGATCAATTCTACAAATCAAAGGTTATATTAATAGACAAGAACGGCAAAGAGATGCATCGGGAGGCACTTATGTATCAAAAAGGAACGAACAAGAGACTAGTAAAATTTACGGAACCCGCAGATATAAAGGGGATTGGATTTTTATCCCTACCGGAAGATGTAAATTATGTCTATCTTCCAGCTTTCAAGAAAAGTAGACGCATAGCGTCGCACATCAAAAATCAAAATTTTGCAGGTACAGACTTTACCTATGAAGATATGGAAGCGTTAACTTATTCAGAGAAATGGGAACCAGAGCTTTTAAGAAAAGATGAATTTCACTATGTTTTGAAACTAACACCAAGAAAAGGAAGGACAAGTGATTATTCAAAGCTTATCATGTATGCAAGAACAGATAATTTTTACCCTGAAAAAATCGAATACTATGATAAGGCTGGTAACCTATGCAAAATTTTAACCCGGAGAAGAATTGAAAAAGTTGGTAATTATTGGATAGCTATTGAAACCGAAATGAAAGATCTCAGAAAAAACCATACAACTAAACTTATGCTCGAAGACATCAAATTTGACACAAATTTAAGCGATGACATTTTCACATTAAGAAATCTTGAGAGATAAAAAATGAAACAAGCCATTTTATTATTTATCCTTTCACTCTTATGTTTTTTTAACAACTTAACAGCTGATGATTTTAAATTCAGCTCTGAGTATCTTGAGTACGATGTTTACTGGAAATTTCTAAATCTCGGGAAGATAAGGGTATGGACAAAGGTTGAAGGTGATAGCATCTATTCAAGAATTCATGTTGAGTCAAACCCGTATATCTTTTTCGTAAATGTAAACTACACCTTTGAAAGCAAATTTCATAAGGAAAATCCTTTCAACAGCTACCTCAACGTTTATGAGACGAAAAATGGGCTTCCACTAAAAACAACCTTTTTAAGAAAAGAAAATGAAATAGTCGCAAAACAATTTGATATAAGAAATGGCACAGTTATTGGGCAGAAGTCAATTCCCTATCCGGATATATATTATCATGGGATAACTGCATTTTTTGTTGCGAGAAAATTGTGTGGTGCTGGGGTTGTGGTTTATCTTCCCCTGTTATTTGCCACAGAGGAAAAACTTGAGAGACCACCATTTATTATAAAGGTTGAAAAAGTAAGATTTGATTTTTTGGAACAGAAAGAAGATGTAAAAATTTCAGCATTTGATTCAGAGGTTCAAACGATCAAATTTAATGGATACGCATCATTTGTAAGTAAGGAATTGGCTGGGATAACAGGTGAATTTAGTGGATGGCTTTCAGACGACTGGGCAAGAGTTCCAATCAAAGCAACTTTTAACACTTTTCTCGGTATTGTTCGCCTTGAACTTTCAAAATGGGAAAAAGATAAATGGAAACCACCTTTAAAAACAAATTGATGCCTGCAAAGGTATGAAAGCGCTCAAAATTATAACTTTGATTTTTATTCAAAGCGCTCTTTTAATTTCTCAAAATCTTCAAATCGGCGGATACATTCAAGCGGACGACAGAGTGAAACTAAAAGACAAAACCATATCGTGGGAAGAATACCGACTTAACTTAACAGGGCAAGTTGAACTTGAAAATGTAAAATTTTACTCTGAAATCTGGGTTAGAAATTTCGGCTCAAGTGATGTTAAAAAAATATCAGACCTTTTAGACAGAAATTATGTCGAACCAGTTGACATTAAAATTCGTGAAGCGTATGTTGATGTGAAAGATTTTCTCATTGACAACCTTGATCTTAAGGTTGGAAGGCAAAGAATTGCGTGGGGAACTGCAGATAAATTAAACCCAACAGATAACTTGAACCCAGATGACCTTGAAGATATATGGGATTACGGAAGACATCTTGGATCAAACGCAATTAAACTTTCATATTACATTGGTGATTTCACCTTCACAAGTGTTTTTATTCCAACATTTACACCTGCTGTTTTGCCTCGTGGTGATTGGGTGAAAATCTTTACAGATGAATTTTTCCCGGGAGCAATTCAAACCCAGATTCAAACTCAAATTCAAAATCCTGATCCTTCACTTAAAGAAGCATCAAAGTTTGGTCTGAAAATATCAAAAAGAGATATCCTTGGGTTTGCCTTTTCTTTAAGTTATGTGTACGGAAGAGATGATATCCCAATACCATACAAAGTTTCTGGTAAGTTCAAGGACGGTAAGTTTGTCCCTGATTCTGTGCTTTTATTCTTTCCAAAGATGAAAATTGTTGGTTTTGATCTCACTGGTGATATAAAAGGAATTGGCGTCTGGGGAGAAGCTGGAATATTCTATCCCGAAGAAGTTATCCTTGAAACTGTAATTTCAAACATCCCAATTCAAAAGAGTGAAACAATCCTTAAAAAAGAAAATTACACAAGGTTTGTCCTTGGTTTCGATTATACATTTAAAAACGGAATTTATGCTAATGTTCAATATCTTCACGGCTTTCTTCATGAACGGGGGCGTGAAAATTTAAGAAATTACATTGTGTTTAATTTTGAACGAAAATTTATGAATGACAAAGTCAAATTTAACTTTCTTAGTGGTGGGTTCGAGTTCAAACGAGCGAAAGATGTAAAAAATAATTATGCACTGATTTACAATCCGCAGATATCTTATAACCCAATCGATAACTTAGAATTCACCATTGGCGTAAGACTAATTGAAGGTAAGGGCAGGACAACTTTTGGTAGATTGAGCGATAGGGATGAGATTTATTTAAAGGTCAAATATAGCTTTTAATAAATAAGGCACGCCTTTCGGCGTGCCCTTTTGAAATTAATCAATCAAAAATTCGAATTGTGGAAATTTCGAAATTCTAAGCCTCATCTCACCTTTTAAACCTGTAACATCGAAGGCAACCCTAAGTGGATAATACTGCTTTTCATCCTTCGCATTAATGCTTGCTTTAACATTGCCCACCAGTAATCCTTTAACCCCGCTAACTTCAACGGGAACACCAGCAGGACTTGCAGAAGCGTCGGAAGAGATAAGCGTAAAATCACTCAACAAATTTATCTCCAATGGTTTTGCATTCTCTTTTGCCCTGAAAAGGATTTCAACCTCAATAAACTTTTTCGATGTATCGAAGCCAGAATAATTGACATTTTTATTCGCATTTACCACTTTTATCGCCCATTCATCCGTCTCAACCCATTCATCAACTCGAACAAGTGGTTTTTTCTCTGGTTCAATTCCAAGAAGATATTTATTAAACCACGCAAGACAACGATAGAATTCGTCTATTCTATGATTTGGCTCTCTAAATCCATGACCCTCACGGGGATAGCGAACAAATTCAACTGTTTTACCAAGATGTTTCAAAGCTTGATACATTTCCTTTGAATTGCTTATGAAAGTATTTGGATCTTCATCTCCATGCATTATCAAGACAGGTGTTTTTATGTTTTTGACATAATAAAATGGCGAACGCTCAAGGTAAATTTTAAGATTATTCCAATAATAATCGCCAAGATAATCAGGCTCCCAGCTCGGAAGATAAGAGTTGCTGTAATCCGTGATAAGATTGAATATTCCAAACATTGAAACAGCTGCTTTAAATCTATCGGTTTGAGTGATAGCCCAATTCGTCATATAACCGCCATAACTTCCCCCAAATATGCCGATTTTATTTTCATCTGCGATTTTAAGTTCTTTTACAATGTAATCAATTCCAGCCATTATGTCTTTAAAATCACCACCACCAAGATCTTTGAAATTAGCTATACCGAACTTGTTTGAATATCCAGAGCTTCCTCTAAAGTTCGGGGCAAAGACAAGATAACCTTCATTTGCCCATACTTGAAGATTGTAATACTGACGAAGTATATCTTGAATCCTTCCGTAAGGTCCACCATGAACAGCGACAAGCATCGGATACCTTTTGCCTTGCTCAAAATTAACAGGTTTTACAAGCACTCCTTCTATCACCCATCCGTCAAAACTCTTCCATCTTATAACGGTTTGCTCGCCGAATGTAAAGTTTTTAAGTTGTGGATTTAAATCTGTTAATTTCTTTAACTCACCATTTTTCAACACATATACATCTGGAGCACTTGTCTTATCCTCAACAAGGAACGCAAGAACTTTATCAGAGACTGCGATATCACCAAAAACTCTTTCGCCACCCAAAAATTCCTTTATCGTCCCATCGTTAATTGAAATTGTGTAAATATGAGTATAAACTCCGCTCGCAGTTCTTGCATAAATTTTTCCTGGTTCCGACTTTGAGAATTCATAACTTACAATCCCAACATCAAACTTCTCGGTCAAATTTTTAATTTCCCCCGTTTGCGGATCAGCAATAAAAAGTTCCTCTTGCGAATATGTAAACTTTGGGTCAAGATCAGCAACGAAAGCTATATATTTACCATCGGGAGACCATTTCGGTTGCCTTTCCCCACCTGGTCTTTTCGTGAGTTGCTTTGATTTCCCTGTTTCAACTTCTAAGAGCCAAAGATCAAATTTTTTGCTATCATCAATATCACCCGTATAGTTTGTGTTATAAACGACAAATTTCCCGTCGGGAGAAACATCAAATTGTTCAATCCCATAATCCCCAGTAAAAATTTTTCTTTCCTTTTTTGTCTTTACATCAACAATATAAAATTCCTTCCGATACTTTTCTTTATCAACAACAGTTGGGTCAAATTTTAACTTTTTATCTCGTTCCTTCTTCTCTTTTTCGGGCTTGGGGAGCGTCTCCTGTGTCAGATAAAGTATATTTTTACCATCAGGCATCCATTGAAATGAAATTACACCCTCAGGGGCATTTGTCAATTTGAAAGCCTCACCACCATCAACTGGAAGAAGCCATATTTGATTTTTCGTCTCCTTTTCCTGTGGATCTGATTTACGGTTTGATATGAAAGCTATAAATTTGCCATCAGGAGAAAACTTTGGATTTCTTTCATCTTCGTTTGAAAATGTTAACTGTCTTACCTCACCAGTTTCCACCGAAGCAAGGTAAAGATCTGTTCTGTATTTGCTTTCTTCGAAATCAGCTTTTGAAAGCACAAAGACAACACTTTTTCCATCCAGAGAAATATCCATTTGGGAAACTACATTAATTGAAAGCATATCACGGATTGTAAACTTTTTCTGCTGAGTTTGTGCAAATGTGAAACAAAGCAATGAAAAAACTATGACAAGAAAAAATAAGATTCCTTTTCTCATGTTCTTCCTCCGTTTGTTTAAATTATTAAACCATGATTCAACTTAAGGTAAATTCCGCTTAAAGCTGGTGCTTTAAATACCCCCGCGATATTTCTGGACAAACTTTTGAAATAATCGCTATCCCTATTATTTCGGGACTGAGTAATTACAAAATATAACACGCTTCCGGATTTATACTCCCAGCGAACGATAAGATTTAGGTTAAAAGTTTGAGAATTAAAATCCGGATTTTTGGTATAATCATATGGCACGAGCAGTTCAGGGGTTTTCAAAATTTTAAAATTTTGATAATGCCCTTTCGCGATAAATGTTTGGGCGTAAATTTGAAAACTTAGGTCGCGTGTGAAATTTACAGTTCCACGCAAGGTGAGATCAAATTCATCTGTTGATCTATCTCCAAAAATGCTGAAGTAGCCACCATTAATTCCGATATTTTCAACCCACGCCTCCTCATTTCTAACAAATCTCAGCTGATTTTCTATCTCAAACTCCATCCAATCGGCTGGTTTAAACATAATACTCATCTCATACCTATTCTGCCATCTCTTCACGCTTTCATTTTCCTCAAAGCCCCATTCTCCGAATCCATATTCAAGATTGATCACAACATTTTTTCTCGAATCACTGCGCAATGAAAAATTAACATTATACCTGCTTTTTCCAAGATAAAGCCCATTACCTCTTGTTTCCCTATCATCATAAACTTTCCAAGGGCTATAAAAACCAAAAACTGAAAACGACCAATAATTTAAAAATTCAATCATTTGATCAAAACCAATCCCACGCATGATCGTCACGCCATCGAAATTCCATCTGTAATTATATCTGAGCCCAGCATAATATCTCCTGATTATCCAAAATGGTTTTATATCCTGTTTAAACCTCAGCTCGGTCGTCCCGCCGTGATCATCATCTCTGCGGAAAAAACCAACATCATTTATATAAAATCCTCTCGCGGTATAATCATAACTAGTCGAGTAAAGAAAATTTTTACCAGCAATTTTTCCGATTGAAAACCTACCAGCGGATGCAGGTCTTCCATTGTTGCGGGATGTTTTTGAAAAAGCAACAAATCCAACAAAAGAATAAGTATTGCTTTTGAATCTCAAATCCCAATCGAGACCACTTACAGTTGACGGAATTGCGCCGCTTTTAGAAGTATTCGTCAGTATAAATCCGACCGCAGAGTTGTTCATTATATCCTTTTGAAGTCGTAGAACAGAATAGTTAGCAAGCGGTTCAACCAACACTTTATATTTATTCCCAAGTGAATCGCTTACTGTTGCTTTCTCCGGACTCGTCAGGGCGTTTATAAATCCAAGCGATATCCCATTTTGAGTTTTCCCTGTCAATTTAATAGCATTGAGAATTTTAGTTCTTTCAGGGAAATAAATAACTTTCCCACCCTCTGGAACCGCGGGAAATCCAGAAGGTCTTTTACCTATCCTTCGTGAATAAAAAATTTGCATTCCCGCAAATCTTCCTCCACCACCTCTACCACCAGGGGCACCAAAAGTAAAAAATTGGGAACCATCGGTGAAAAATTGTCTCTTTTCAGGATAAAATGTCTCGTAAGTTGTTAAATTCAAAACAACTTGGTCTGCTTCAACCTGACTGAAATCAGGATTAAAAGTTGCGTTTAAAACAAAATCATTCGTTATTTTATATTTCAAGTCAACTCCAAAGTCAAATCTGAAATCTTTAGTTCCAACATTTAATTCCGACTCGGGTGAAAAAATAAGTTTTGGAGCAACATAAGGATAGATTTCCACGCCTTTAGCAGAATTAATTTCATTGAGTCCTTCCAAATGACCAATTTTCGATACCCGACCTGTCTCCTTTTTTGAAATTAAAGCCCACTGAACAAGCTCTTTCTTTCTACTTATATATCTTTCAAAATTGACCCCCCACTCCTTGCCAGTGGCAAATCTTAATGTCGCAAACGGTATCTCAACTTCACATACCCAACCTATATCAGTTATCTTCGTGCTTGCTTCCCATATCCCATCCCATTCGGTATCAAACCTTGAACCGTCTCCTGTGATGATCCCATCGACTTTAACTCCTGCGGAATTTACAGAGAAAAAATAAGCAGTTTTGTGATCATGGAATGTATCAAATATTATGTTGATTTTATCTGATTCAACATCTCTATCTCGCCTTGTCAGTCGTGAAACTATTTTAACTGGCTCCGAATCATAAAGGATGAACCCCAAATAAATTGCCTTGTCATTGTACAAAATTTTAACCTCTGTTTTCTCGCTCGGATTTTCACCTTCATAGGGATCAAGTTGAACAAAATCAGAAATAGGTATAGCTTTCTTCCATGCTTGCTCCGAGAGATCACCATCAATTTTTATTTCTTCATTGATTTTTATGGCTACAGCAGTTTTGCCCTGCGAATTGTGAGAGAAGAGCAAGTCGGCAAATAAGACAGAAAAAGACAATAATAATCCCAATATCATCTGGAGTTCCTTATTCTTTTTGATTATGTTCAGCTTCATATTCTGAAATTATTTTATCTTTTATTTTCATCAGGTAATCAAACGCAGCGTCATGTTCGTTTGGAATTATTCCTTCAAGTATGGCTTCTTCTATCGCTTTCTTTAGACGACCAACAAGCGGTCCTGGTTTTAAACCAAGCACCTGCATTATCTCATTTCCATCCACAGGTGATTTAAACGCCCTTAATCTATCCTTTTCTTCAACTTCTTTAATTTTTTGAACAACTATATCATAGTTCCTTGAATATTCTGCAACAAGTTTGGGGTTTCTCGTTGTGATATCTGCTCTACAAAGCTTTATAAGATCATCAAGATCCTCGCCAGCTTGAACTATTAACCTGCGAATTGCTGAATCAGTTACGCTTTCATCAACCAAAAACATTGGACGGAGATGAAGCAGGACAAGTTTCTCAACATATTTTGATTTATCCATCGGGAGCTTCATTCTTCTGAAAATCGAGCGAACCATTTTCGCACCGAGAACATCATGTCCATAGAATGTCCACCCAACGCCCTCCTTGAATGCCTTCGTTCTTGGCTTAGCTATATCATGAAATAAACCCGCAAGACGTAGCCAAACATTATCGGTTACCGCCGCAAGGTTATCAACAACTTGGCACGTGTGTTGAAAGACATCCTTATGATGATAACGAGCAACGTTTTCATTTTCCGATTCCGCTCTTTGTTCTGTTCCAGCAAGTTCAGAAACCTCAGGCAAAATAATGCTCATAACACTCGTTTCTTGCATCAATTTTAATCCAATTGACGGTTTTGGCGATTGCATTATCTTCAAAAATTCATCGGTGATTCTTTCTTGCGAGACAATGTTCAAGCGTTCCTTCATCTTTTTTATAGCCAAAAGAGTTTTCTCCTCTATCTCAAATCCAAGCTGGGATGCAAACCTTATCGCTCTCATCATTCTCAAGGGATCATCATCAAAAGTTCTTTCGGGATCAAGGGGCGTTCTTATTATTTTGTCGTGAAGATCTTTTCTCCCATTAAACGGATCTATAACTTTACCGAAAGTTTTTTCATTTATTGAAACTGCAATTGCATTTATCGTGAAATCCCTTCTTGCAAGATCATCATCAAGTGTTCCATCCTCAACTATCGGTTTTCTTGAATCCCTGCGGTAACTTTCCTTTCTTGCACCCACAAATTCAATTTTTCTATCCTCAAGTGAGATCATCGCTGTTCTAAACTGCTCATAAACTGTGACTTTCTTTTTAAAATGTCTCGCAACAACTTTCGCAAACTTTATCCCCTCACCTATCACAAGGATGTCAACATCTTTAACCTCTTTACCAAGTAGAAGATCACGCACATAACCACCGACGACATAAGCCTCAAAATTGGTTTCAACAGCTAGCTTTCCAATTGGTTTCCCTATTTTATCTTGTATCTCAATTAAATCCGCAAATATGTTCATAACATCAAGTATCAAATTTGTTTTCAATTTAAAGTTTCAAATATCAAGTGACATCTTTTCCTTTACAATTTTCTGTTGTCTTTCGATCTCTTCAACAATTTTAAAAGCAACCTCAAGCGAAAGCTTGCCATCCTCTGGGCTCACAACAGTTGGCTTGTCGTAGATAATCGAATCAATAAATGCCACAAGCTCCGCCTCAATTGGATTGACATCTTTTACCTTTGGCTGCTCGTAAATTATTTTTCTTTTCTTTGTTCCCTCTTCAATCTTACCTAGTAAAACCGTTGAAGTTGAACTCTCATCACTACTTTTATCTTCATCAACGAGTCTAAATATCTCCGTTATACCTTGAAGAAAGTCAATCGAAATATAAGCATCCTTTTGAAAGATTCGCATTTTTCTTTCGTTCTTCCTTGAGATCCTGCTTGCTGTAATATTTGCGGTGCAACCATTTTTAAACTGTATCCTTGCGTTTGCGATATCAATTGAATCGGAAATTACCTCAACTCCGCTCGCTCTTATTTCCTCAATTTCACTTTTAACGAGATTCAAAATTATATCAATATCGTGAATCATCAAGTCAAGCACCACCGCAACATCTGTTCCCCTCGGTTTAAACTGAGCAAGCCTATGTGTCTCAATAAAAACGGGGTTAATTTCATAATTTGAAATCGAAAGCAAAGCGGGATTAAATCTCTCGACATGTCCAACTTGCACTTTAAGATTCTTCTCTTTCGCAACTTTTATAATTTCATCTGCACCAGCCACATTATCTGTTATTGGTTTCTCAATAAAAGTATGGATTCCACGCATCAAGCAATGGAGAGCGATTTCTTTGTGCGTCGTCGTAGGTGTTGCTATAACAACAGCCTCAACATTATCAAGCAATTCATCAAGGGTAGAAAAATTCCTCACACCAATTTCATTTGAAATTTGCTTCGCCCTTTGCTCGTTTATATCATAGACACCAACAAAATTTGCCGTTGGAATTTTAGCGAGAATTTTTGCATGAATGCTACCAAGATAACCAACTCCTATAATCCCAATATTAACCTTTTCCATATCCTTATCCCTTAATTTTTGTAAATCCAATTATTCTATCAAATCCACCAAACTGTGGATCTTTGTAGTAAACGACGATGTAATAAGAATTACTTGTTCGCCAATCGTTCCCTTCAAGCTCAAGCCAATCAATCACAATAACCTCATCCTTTCCGTAATCATAATAACCGACAACATACTGATAATCATAAATTCCACGCTTAAGCCATTTCTTAACATAATAACAATTTCTCACAGGATCATATTTCAAAATATCCTCAGGTTTAGGCTTCCAATTATTAAAAGCACCAACAATAAAAATATCACCCTTGATTTTTTGCTCCGTTTCCCTATCAACCTCAAGTTGAAAGTTCACCTCAAGATACTCCGAGTACATCCCCTCCTCAACTATCCTACAACCACCATCCATATCTGGTTCACCCTGCCAAAATTTTCTAACTTTATCAACTCCGCCAATCGGCGTCACAGGATAACCGTTCGGATAAATTTTTTCGCTTCTCAAATCAATTTGCCTGTATTCATTTAAAGGATAAATATTCCAGATCTTAAAAATCCTTGAACTCGATGGAAAACCACTTACATAACTATATTTCTTTCTCTCAGCGAAATCAATCCGATATGGATAAAAAATTTTCCAATTTTCATAAATATCGACAGTTGTAACATAATACCAGCTCAGAGAATCAGGGATCTCGACTTCAACATCAATTTCATTTACATAATTTCGCAGATCCGCTTTGTCTCCAAGCAAAACCTTTCTTAAACTCGCATTTACATCTGTTAATTTGTCAACCAATATAAATCTCCCGCTCGCGTAGACAATTGTATCCGCTTTTACATTGTAAATCTCAAAGACATAATTTCCAGAATACGGAAACCTGACGACACCATTGGGATCGGGAAAAATGTTCTTAAAGTGAAAATTATAACCCTTTATCCCTTTCTCAGCTGTCGTATAATTTAGAGAAAGGGATTTGCTATGGAAAAAATCTTGAACAAATATATTTTCGGTTTTCCTCCAATTTCTATCACAGTGGTAAAAACGAATTCCTATATCTGGCAAAGTTGTGCTTTTCACATCAAACTCAATCACAATATAATCATTCGCTGTGTTTGGCTCACCATTCCAAAGTGTATCATATCGAACTATTATAGGCGGATAAATTTCGCTTTCGTAACTATAAACCCTCAAACCCTTAATTTCAATGTGATCTTGCGCAAATAAAAAATTGGCAAAAAATAAAAGCAAATAATACTTAAGCATATTTCCCATTCCATACTTTAATCATCCTTAACTTCCATGACTAAGTTGCAAAGCAATTCCCTAAGCTCGTCAACCGAGTAAACCACAAAGTCAGGATTTAGATTTATGACTTTATCTTTACCATAGGGATCCCACAAAGCGGAAATAATTTTAACGCCAGCTTCCCTCCCAGCACTAACATCGCTCACAGCATCACCAACGAGTATAGCCTCATCAGGTTTCAACCCAAGCGTATCAAGAATTTTCTTTATCCCCTCACCAAACGGTTTATGATATTTCACATCATCGCCAGTGATTACAATATCAAAAAAATGCTCAAGACCCAGTTTTCTTAAAGTGATTGAAGTCGTGATTTTACCCTTTCCTGTAAAGAGAGCAAGCTTTAAACCTTTGTGCTTCAAGAAGGAAAGTGTCTCTTTTATGCCAGGATATACTTTGGCTTTGTCATGATTTTTTTCGTAATACGAATAAAATTCATTAACCGCACTTTCAACATAAAAATCAATATTTTGAAGAACTTTGTTATCGCTCGAAAAAAGTTGAAGTAGTTTCCTAATTCCACCTTCCTCAGGTGGACCAAAGAATAATGAAGGTATCTCTTCGTTTGAAAATCTTCGACCAGTGTATTTTTCAGCTATGTAGTTAAAGCTTTCAAAAATCAATTCATTTGTTTGTGCAATTGTTCCATCAAGATCAAAAATTACACATTTTATCCCCAAAACAGTTTCACAATTTATTTTTAAACTGTTGTTTTCATAATTCCCTTGTGTCTTAACATTGCTCCGACTCCCTGATTTAAAGTGTTCGAATAAAAAATCGGATAGATATCCGCACCTTTTTCAATAGCGACATCGATGAGTTTAAAAATTATATTCGATTCACGGATGAGATTTGTTCCGCACTTTGGGCATTTATCTTCCTTCAACGCAAGGTAATTGCATGAAGGACAATATTTCCCTGCATAAGTAAAATCAAGATTAAAAACAAGCTTATTTACATTTGCCTCATTCAAAGCTCTTATCGTATCTTTAATTCCAAGAACAGCCATACCCGATGTTTCAGAATGCGCATGTGTCTCAAGTTGCTCAATCACTTTTTTCTCCTTTTCAATTTCAAGTTTCATCTGAAGCTCAAGTGATTTTCTCAAAACATCAGCCTCTTTTGCATCAACTGGCAAATTAAATGAGCCACCGTAAACCTTTTCAAGATATGGATGCAATTGTTCAACAAACAAGTTAACATCTTGTGGCTTCGCTCCGACCAGAAGAATATCGAATTTATCGCTTTGATAAATTTCAAGCAATCTATTCACAATTTTTTTGTAATGTTCGATTATTTTATTCGTCTGATACTCAACTGCCCTTGACTCATCAAATCCATGATATCCAGCAACCTTTATTCTTTTGGGTGTTTCATCGTAAATCTCATCTCTCAATGCTATCTCATTGCCGAAAACTTCAAAAATTCTTGCCTTGCGGTGGTCAAATATAACAGTGCAAATTTTATAAAGCTTCGAAAAAATTACAAATAAAGGACGAACATAGGGATTCTTATCGATGACAAATAAATTTGGTGGTGAAATGTTTAGCTCATAAACCTGCCAAAAGTTTTCCTTACTGCACGAAAATATAACAATCCCTTTTGTTTTCACTATGTCAAGATTTTGCGATATATATTGCTCCATTCTCTTTATATCTTGAAGGACATCATCCGTTGCTTCAGCCTTCTTTTCTTTAACAAGATCCTTAAATATAACTTCAATTTCCTTTTTTGAGAATTTGCTTCCATCGGTGTTAAGATAAAGCGATGATACAAGGCAGGATTTTGGTTGATAATTTTTTAACTCCTTTAACTGTTTTTCTGACCTGATCAGCATAAAGCCCCCTTTTAGTTTTAGTAGTATTTCCTTTTAACGAAGACAAACGATAGCAAAACACCTGAAACAAATCCACCAATATGAGCCCACCATGCGACGCCACCTGTAGTTGCGTAAGAAGCCACACCTAACGAAGCGACACCGTTAAAAAACTGAAGCAGAAACCATATCCCCAAAAAAACAAACGCCGAAACCTCAATAAAATCGAAGAAAAAGAAAATCGGAACCAAAGTTATAACTCTTGAATAAGGGAAAAGAACAAAATATGCACCTAAAACCCCTGATATTGCACCGCTTGCCCCAACCGCTGGGACTTCAGAATGTGGATTCGTGTAAACATGAGCGAGCCCTGCAAAGAAACCACAAAGCAGATAAAATAAGAGAAATCGAAAATGCCCCATTCTATCTTCAACATTATCGCCAAAAATCCAAAGGTATATCATATTTCCGATCAAGTGCATCCAACCACCATGCAAGAACATAGAAGTTAAAAATGAATAATACACCAGCAAAAAAGGTGCTCCAGCTTCTTTTAATTCAAAATATGTTGCAGGCACAACGCCGAAAAGATCAAAAAATTCAGATAAATTCTCGCCAAGCGTAAGCTCAAAAAGAAAGACCAAAACATTCAATATAATTAAAGTAACAGTGATAAATGGATAGGTTCGAGACGGTATTGTATCTTTAAGCGGTATCAATTTCCCTCCTCGTTTATTTTTAACTTTTCAGCTCTATCCTTTTATACAGAGATTTGATAATTGGCTCAAACCTTTTGGAAAAATTTTTGATGGGTATTATTTGCGCGTTCCTTTGATAATTTATAGGCAAGATTTAACAAGGTTATGGGATGCATAACTTTAATATTTGCACCAGCCTTTTTGAGCCCATATTCAATTTGAGCGTGACAACCCGGATTCGCCGTTAAAACAACCCCAGCGTTTGTTTCAAGAATATTTTTTATCTTTCTCTCAAGAATTTTCATCGAATCATCATACCTAAGTATGTTATAAATTCCTGCGCTTCCACAGCACCATGTTGATTCGTTCAACTCAACAAAGTTAATTCCAGGAATTGACTTTATTATCGCTCTTGGTTGCATCGTTATTTTTTGTGTATGCACAAGATGACAGGCATCGTGATAGGTTACATTTAAATTTATCTCCGCATCCGGTTTTTTAAAATCAATTTCGTATAGAAATTCATTGATGTCCTTTGCTATCCTGCTTATATGTTCAGCTTTGTCCCTTAGAGATTCATCTTCCTTAAACAGTTCTCCATATTCCTTCATAAAAGCCCCGCAACCAGCAGAATTTATAACTATCGCATCAAGATTATATTTTGAAAATTCAATTATATTTTTTCTCGCAAATTTTTTCGCCGTCTCAATATCCCCATAATGAGCCATAACAGAACCACAACAAACCTGCTTTTTGGGAATGTAAACCTCACACCCATTTTCAAGCAAAACTTCAACAGAATCGATGTTGATATCTGAATACATAACATTCATAAAGCAACCTGTTAAAAATCCAACTTTATACTTCGCATCACCGGTAGGTTTTAAAACTTCAGGCAAAATTTCACTTGAAAACTTATCTGAGATTTTCGGTGAAAGTTCCTCAATCTGCCTCAATCTTTCAGGGACTATTTTATCTAGCCTAACCTTTTTAAACACGCCATTTAAACTATTTTGATAAAGTCGCACTAAACTTGCAAAAAACTTAAAAATAGCAGGTAAGAAAACGAGCTTGAAAATAATTTTTTTAACTAACTTTTGTTTATCCTTACCGAGTTTAAAAATTTTCACCCTCGCTGATTCAACAAGTTTTCCGTATTGAACCCCAGCTGGACAAACGCTTTGACATGCCTGACAATCAAGACAGAAATACATCTCATCAACAAAATCATCTGTAGCCGGAAGATTACCGTCTTCAAATTCTTTTATAAGCCGAATCCTTCCTCTTGGCGAAGATTTTTCAAGAAGTGTCAAATTATAAGTTGGACAAACTGGAAGACACATACCACAATGCATACACTGAACGATAAGTTCAGATGGAATTCTCATATCTTCCATAGAAAAGTTTCCCTTTTTATTTTTTATTAAACCCACAGACCTTTGTATTTTTCAATTTCTTCCCTTGCCGTCGGAAGGCGTCCCTCACATCGTGGTTTTAGATCGAAAATCTTGCCAGCGTTCAAAATATTATTTGGATCAAGAACCCGTTTAATGTTTTTCATAAAATCGATGGCAGCGTTGCTGAACTGCTTTTCGAGAAATCTTTTTTTCGCAAGTCCAACCCCATGCTCACCTGTAATTGTTCCACCAAGTTTAATAGCGTAATCAAAAATTTCTTCAAAAGCCTGTTCAACTCTTTTCATCTCTTCCTTGTCCCTTTCATCCGTCAATGCCGTCGGATGAAGATTTCCATCACCGGCATGCCCAAAGTTCCCGATGATAATTTGGTATTTATTTGCTATCTGTTGAATTTTTTCCACCATCTCAGGTATAAAGCTTCTTGGAACGGTCGCATCTTCGAGTATCGTCGTCGGTTTAACACGAGCAAGTGCTGCAAATGCGGCACGCCTTGCGGTTTTTAAATTTAAGGCTTCGCTCTCGGATTTAGCAATTTTATAATCCGTTGCCCCATTTTTAATACAAATTTTCTCTATCTTTTCTGCCTCTTCTTCAACTTGAGCTGGATGTCCATCAACTTCGATTAAAAGTAAAGCCCCTGCGTTTACCGGCAACCCGAGATGGGCGTAATCTTCAACACATTTTATGGTCGTGTTATCAAGAAATTCAAGCGTTGCCGGCATAATATGGCTTGCAATTATATCCGCGACAGTCTTTCCCGCATCACTTAGCGAGTTAAAAAACGCTATCATCGTTTTATAAGATTGCGGCTTTGGGATAAGTTTCAATAAAATTTTGGTAAAAATCCCAAGCGTCCCTTCAGAACCAATTAAAACATCCTTCAAATTATATCCCGCGACATCTTTAACATTTTTACCACCGACATTTATTATCTCTCCAGTTGGAAGCACGACCTCAAGCCCAAGAACATAATTTTTTGTAACCCCATACTTTAACCCTCTCAAACCACCAGCGTTTTCAGCAACATTTCCGCCTATCGTTGAAATTGTCATGCTTCCTGGATCAGGTGGATAAAACAAACCGTACTTTTCAACCTCTTGATGAAGATGCGCAGTTATAACACCTGGTTCAACCAACGCCGTTAAATTTTCTCTATCAATCTCGAGAATTTTTCTCCATCTGTTCATCAACAAAACAATAGAATTAGGCAAAGGCACAACCCCACCGCTTAAACTGGTTCCAGAACCGCGCGGGACAACGATAAAATTTTCCTCATTTGCAAGTTTTAAAATTCGAGATATTTGCTCGGGAGTTTGTGGGATCACAATGGCATCCGGTAAGCTTGCAAATGTTGGCGTTGCGTCGTAAGAGTAAGCTATTCTGTTCTCTATCGATGTTAAAACATTTTCCCTTCCAACGATCTCTTCAAGTTGACGAATTATCTTGACATCCATAGTCGTTGATCTTTTTTTCTAAATTAAAGATAAGCAAGATAAATGCAAATGTCAAAAGTTTTATCCTTGGCTTGAGAACATATCAATAATTTGAGATGTTAAGATCAGCCCAGCTATCCCCCCAAGCCAAAGTGAAGATAAAACTTTTGCGGTTAAAACTTCTACCCCAAAGAATCTTTCATACAAGAATTCAAAAAGCGATGGAATTAAAGCAAGAACGAGTAAAAGATTTGCCTTATTAAGAAATTTCCTATTTATAACAATAGGTGCGATAAAAACACCAAATAAAACACCCAAATAAATTGAACTACACCTCGAACAAACAGCTAACTTTACACCATTGATGTGAAAACTTCTGGAGTCCATTTGATGGCACAATGGCTTGAAAAATAAATAAACCGCTTCTGAGAATTTATTCATCCCAAAGTTTGAAAAAATAACAGGAGATATAATTAGGAAATCAAAAACGATGACGCATAATAGCATAATCATATAAACTTTTATACCCTTCCTGTTAAGCTTCCCCATTATCAAGTAATTGAATTGCTTTTTCAATTTTATTACGCTCCCCCATTAAAACCACTAAATCCCCAACCTCAAACTTAAAATCAGCCGATGGATTTATAAAAATTTCTTCACCTCGCTTGACGATGAGAACCGTAACCCCAGTGCGACTTCTCAAAGCCATCTCACCAATTGATGTTTGTTTTGCCCTTGAGTTTGATTTAACCCAATAAGTCTCAAACTCAACACGCCTTAGATGCTCTGATAAATTTTTTGGAAGAGCCAAGTTTTGCACTAATTCATTAAAGGACACATCATCTCGCCTGAATAACTCATAGCTCCCCTCTTTTAACTTGCTTACATACTCTTTTGTTAAATTTATCGGAAATTTAAAATAACTTAAAACACGATTTGCAATTTCAACCGATATTTCAAATTCCTCAGGTATGACCTCATTTGCCCCTAATTTTCGGAGTTCTTCAACCTCAGCTACATATCTTGTTCTCACAATTATATAAATATTGCTGTTCAAAGAGCGAGCGATAGCAACTATTCTTTTGCTTGAAACAGGATCAGAAATCGTGATTATCATTAATTTTGCCTCTTCAATCCCAGCCTTCCTTAAAACATCAGGGCTTGTTGCATCGCCATGGAAAATAAGCTCCCCAACCTCTCGCATTTTCTTCACCGTTGAAATGTTAAGTTCAATAACTACATAAGGAATACCAATTCCCTTTAAAACTCGGGCGACACTTCTACCGTTTAACCCAAAACCAATTATTATAACATGCTCCCTTAGTTCGCTTTCTCTCTTAAGCCTTTCCCAACTCTCATCTTTAACTTTGATATAGTTCCCCACAAATGCAGCAAGATTATGAACATATGTAAACAAGATTGGCGATAGAACCATGGTTATAACAGCTGATGCAATAAAAAATTGATATATCCTATCATCAACCAACCCAAATTTCTTGCCAAGTAAAATCAAAACAAAAGAAAACTCGCTTATCGGAGCTAAGAGAATTCCAGAAATAAACGCAGTCTTAATGCCACCACCACTGATAAGAATTCCTAAAGATGTTCCAAGGATTTTTATCAATATTATTAAAAGTGAAATCAAAACAACGACTCTAAAATTCTCCATCAAAAAATTAACATTTAAAAGCATGCCGATTGAAACGAAAAATATCGCCATTAAACTTTCTCTAAACGGGATTATATCAGCAGTGACTTGGTGTGAATACTCTGATTCAGATATCAAAAGCCCAGCAACAAAGGCGCCAAAAGCAAGCGAAAAACCAAGCTCAGATACTATCAGCGCAACACTAAAACAGAGAAATAAAACCGAAATTATGAACAGATCTCGTATCCTTGACTTTGCTATCAAAAATAAAAGTGGTGGAACAAGCTTCCTTGAAGCCCAAACCACAAAAATCAATATCAAAGATGAATTGAGAAGTTTGACCAGAAAATTGATCGGATTAAAATTGCTACTTAGAAATAAAGGAATAAAAGGTGTTATAAAGATGGCGACCAAATCTTGAAATATCGTAATGCCAGTTGTAACTCTTCCATGTGAAGAGTCAATTTCACCACTATCAAACAAATATTTCAAAACTATAGCAGTGCTACTTAAAGCAGCTATCAAGCCTATAAAAATGGAAAGATTTAACTCAAAGAAGAGCAAAGACAAAATTGTGAATAAAAACACGGTCATAATAATCTGTGCTCCCCCAGCCACAAGCAAAAAGCGTCTCATCTCAAGCAATTTCGTCAGAGAAAGCCCCAATCCAAGAACAAAAAGAAGAAGGATCACCCCGACCTCAGCTAAAACTTGAACTACTTCAACCCTTTCAACAAGCTTGGCTCCATAAGGTCCAATTATAACTCCCGAGATTAAAAATCCGATTACAGGCGGTAACCTCACTTTGTGCAGAAGATAAACAACAAGGGCAGAGATACCAAAAATAAAAGCAAATATTTTCAAAAACTCAACGACATCCATCTTAAACTTTTATTTTCTTCAACAAATCTTCACCAGTTAAAAGCCTATACGCTTCGAGATATTTCTCGCTGGTTTTCTTAACGACTTCCTCAGGCAGTTCAGGCGCCGGCGGTTGCTTGTCCCAATTTAAAGATTCAAGATAATCACGGACATACTGCTTGTCAAACGACGGCTGGGATTTTCCCGGTTCATATTCAGAGAGTGGCCAAAATCGAGATGAATCAGGAGTTAAAACTTCATCAATTAAAATTAAATTATCATTTTCATCAAGCCCAAACTCAAACTTCGTATCGGCTATAATAATCCCTCTTTCTCGAGCGTATTTCTCAGCCTTAGCATAAATTTCCAAGCTTAAATCACGTACTTTTTCAGCAAGTTCTTTACCAATTAGATCAACAACTTTTTCAAATGTGATATTTTCATCATGACCGGTTTCAGCCTTCGTTGATGGGGTGAAAATTGGCTCATTAAGTTTATCAGATTCCCTTAATCCCTCGGGAAGTTTCACTCCGCAGACAGAACCACTTCTCTTGTAATCTTTCCAAGCTGAACCCGAGATATAACCCCTGACTATACATTCAACTGGAAGTGGTCTTGTTTTTTTAACAAGCATTGACCGATAAACAACCTGATCATAACTTTCCTTGAAAACCTCAGGAAACAAATTAACATCGTCCGTTATAAAATGGTTTTCCACAATATCCTTTAAAAACTTAAACCAAAAAACAGAAATTTGATTTAAAACATAACCTTTATAAGGGATTGGATTTGGAAGCACCACATCAAATGCTGAAATTCTATCCGTTGCAAGTATCAAAAGATAACCATCCACTTCGTAAATATCACGAACTTTCCCCCGTTTTATTAACTTAGCTTTCGGTATATTGCTTTGTGAAAGTGGTTTGTACATTATTTCACCTTATTTGTTTTAGTAACGAATGTAATGTTTCAAGAGATACTTGAAAATCCACTGAAAGCCATATCAATTTGTCATTTTTGGTGTAAACATAGTGAGATTGCCCCATCCCGAAAAGAAGAAATATATTTGTGTTTTGAACATTAACCTGATTATGCAAGAAAAATGGTGTGCTTCCATGCGCGATCTTGATTAACATTTGCTCAAGTTTTTGTTCCGCAATTTTAGAATCCTTGAATTTTGATATGTAGAGCACCGCTTTAAGTGTATCATGTGAATAAAAACCGATTTCATTTTTATCCCCAGCAACCATCCCACTCATGTGCAGCTGGTTTATCATTTCCTTAGCTTTTGCACCAACATAATACTTATCAAGATTCAACTTACCCAAAGAGTTCGGTATCATAGTGGGTTTATCTGAGCAGCCAAGCAAAATAAGTAAACCTAAAAAGATAAATTTTCTAAGCATAAAAAGACCAATTTATTTTAAGGTTAATTTTTCATCATTTGCATAAGCCTTTGAATTTCATCCCTAATCTCAGCAGCTCTTTCAAACTCAAGATCTTTTGCGGCTTTTATCATCTCACGCCTCAACTGCTCTATCAACTCCTTTCTTTGCTCTGGGGTCATGAATTTAAAACCTATATCAGTAACAATCGAGATACTTGTCCTTCTCTCTTTAATCTCATATTTTGGTTTAACATCTGCAACAATTGTCGTTGCAAGTATGTCTTCTAAACTCTTATAAACAGTCTGTGGTTTAATCCCGTGTTTTTCATTGTACTCCATTTGAATTTTTCTTCTTCTATTTGTCTCGTCGATCATCTTTTGCATTGATTTAGTAATTCTGTCTGCGTAAAGTATAACCTTGCCATTAACATTTCTTGCGGTTCTCCCGGCGATTTGAATAAGTGACCTCTCGGAGCGAAGGAAACCTTCTTTATCAGCATCAAGTATTGCCACAAGCGAGACTTCCGGTAAATCAAGTCCTTCCCTTAAAAGGTTAACCCCAACGAGCACATCAAAATCGCCAAGTCGCAAATCCCTTAAAATTTCAACCCTTTCAAGCGCATCAATATCAGAATGAATATATCTAACCTTTATTCCAATGCCCCGCAAAAACTCCGCAAGGTCTTCTGCCATTTGCTTAGTCAAAGTTGTAACCAAAACCCTTTCCTTTCTTTTAACTCTTTCTCTTATCTCGTGAATTAAATCGTCAATCTGATTCTTTGTTGGTTTAACAACTACCTCTGGATCCAAAAGCCCTGTCGGTCTTATTATCTGTTCGACCACAACGCCTTTGCACTTTTCAAGCTCGTAATCTCCAGGGGTTGCACTGACGAATATAACTTGATTTATTAAAGATTCAAACTCCTCAAATTTTAGGGGTCTATTATCAAGTGCTGATGGAAGCCTAAAACCATGCTCAACTAAGGTTTCCTTTCTTGATCTATCTCCATTATACATCCCACGAATTTGGGGTATTGTCACATGCGATTCATCAATGATCATCAAATAATCTTTGGGGAAGTAATCAATCAAAGTGAAAGGTCTTTCACCTGGCTTTCTCCCCGTAAGGTGCCTTGAGTAGTTTTCAATACCTTTACAATATCCTATCTCTCTCATCATTTCAATATCAAATCTGGTTCTGCTCTCAAGTCGCTGTGCCTCAAGAAATTTACCTTGTGCCCTTAACTCAGCTAATCTTTGTTCAAGTTCTTCCTCTATACTTTTAATTGCCCTCTCAAGCGTTGGTCTATCAGTTACAAAATATTTAGCAGGGTAAATCACAACCTCATCTGTTCTACCTATAACTTGCCCGGTCAGTTTATTGATATATGATATTCTTTCAATCACATCATCAAAAAATTCAATTCTTACTGCCTCCTCATTTTCATATGCCGGCAGAATTTCAACTACATCTCCCCTGACTCTGAAAGTCCCGCGCGTAAATTCAAAGTCGTTTCTCACATAGTGAATATCCATAAGTTTATATAAAAGTGAATTTCTGTCGATCCTATCACCGACCCTTATAGTAACGATTTGACGCAAGTATTCATCGGGGGAACCAATGTTATAAATACAACTCACAGATGCAACTATTATTACATCCCTTCTTCCCGAAAGCAACGCACTTGTAGCTTTCAAGCGAAGACGATCAATTTCATCGTTTATAGCTGCGTCTTTCTCAATATAAGTATCCGTCTCTGGGATATAAGCCTCGGGTTGATAGTAATCGTAATAGCTTATGAAAAATTCAACCAAATTTTCCGGAAAGAAAGATTTAAACTCGCCATAAAGTTGAGCTGCAAGAGTTTTATTGTGCGAGATCACAAGTGTGGGTTTATTTACATTTGCGATTACATGAGCAAGTGTAAATGTTTTACCGCTTCCCGTGACACCAAGAAGAGTTTGATACTTCTCACCGCGCAAAACTCCCTCGCTGAGTTCTTTTATTGCTTTGGGTTGATCTCCGGTCGGTTTGTATTTTGAAACAAGTTTAAATTTATCCATTTCCCAAGTTTATCTTCCGTGCAATGATTTCACTTCACCAATTGAATTTTAAAAACTTTAAATTATTTTTCAAAACTCGGTTTCAAATCAAATGCAAAACATTTGGGATAATTTCAGCCTTTGTATATCTTAATAACAAGAGCAAAAAATAAAACTAAAATCAGTTAATGACGGGCAAACTTTACATCGTTTCAACACCAATTGGAAACCTTGACGATATAACATTTAGAGCGGTTGAAGTGCTAAAAAGTGTTGATTTAATCGCATGCGAAGACACAAGGCGCACGCTTATCTTACTCGAGAAATTTAATCTTGCAAAAAAACTTGTAAGTTATTATAATTATAACGAGAGGCAAAGAGCTGAGGAATTAATCTCTCACCTTAAATCAGGAAAAAATATCGCTCTTGTTTCCGATTCGGGAACACCTGGTATATCCGATCCTGGATATATCCTGATCAAAAGAGCAATTGAGGAAGATATCCAAGTAATTCCAATACCTGGACCGACGGCATTCGTCAGTGCACTTGTTGTAAGCGGACTGCCTATGGACGAGTTCGTCTTCGTCGGTTTTTTGCCCCATAAAAAAGGAAGAAAGACAAAACTTCAAAAATTAGCTCAAGAAGAGAGAACAATAATTTTATACGAATCACCACACAGGCTTTTAAAGACGCTGAACGAAATTCTTGAGATCTTTGGAGATAGAGAAATAGCCGTAGCTAAAGAGTTAACAAAAGTTCATGAGGAAGTTTTCAGAGGTAAGGTATCTGAAGTTTTAAACAAGTTAACACCCGATAAAATAAAGGGTGAATTTGTAATCGTAATTTCGGGAAAATAAAAAGGAGGAGAGAGATGAAGAAATTCAACATATCTCGACATTTTGCCCAAATTGCACCTGTATATCGTCATGTTCGAACCCTTGATCCCGAACCAATTTTAGCAATACGAGATATCTTGGTACAACATAAAAAACTCAAAAAGCCAATAAAAATTGCAGACATAGGGGCTGGAACTGGGAGATACACAGAGCTTTTGATTAAAATTCTTAAACCCGAAAATATTAACGCTGCTTTATTAATTGATGTAAGTTTTGAAATGCTTTCAATGGCACAGTCATACCTCGCAGGTCGCAAGGCTTATTTTATAAATTCACCTGCTGAAAACTTGCCATTGAAAAGCCAAACGATTGAAGTGTTAACTGCTTTCAACGCCATCCATCATTTCGACTTCAAAAAATTTATTCGTGAAGCACAAAGGGTTTTAAAACCTGGGGGATTCCTTTTCATTTACACTAGAACGCAGGAACAAAATCGGAGATCGATCTGGGGTAAATTTTTCCCAAATTTTTCGGATAAAGAATATCGCTTGTTTTGGAAAGATGATCTGATCAAACGGCTCAAAAGATTAAAAAAATTTGAACTTGTAAGCTATACTGAATTTGAATATCCACGCATATCAACTATGGAAGAGCTTCTTAAAAAAGTATTTGCAAAACATTATTCTACTTTTTATCTTTACGACGATGAAGAGTATAAACAGGCAGTTAAACTTTTTAAACAAAATTTGCTCAAATATTATGATCCAGAACAGATAACCTATACTGACGAAAACACGCTTATTGCACTGAAAAAGAATTAACAAGAATACTTTATGTCCCCAAACCTAATACCCAGAAAAGTTGAGATTTTATACCTTAATTCAATAGAAAAAATCCTACGATTGGTCTCGCACTTAAACTTAAATCCAAATTTTTTAACAACACTTGCACTTATCATCAGTATACTTGCGGGATATTTTTTCGCAGTAGGCAAATTCATAATTGCTGGCATTTTAACTCTGTTAAGCGGAATATTTGATACCATTGATGGGAAAATCGCAAGATTAACTAATAGAGTGACCAAATTCGGAGCGCTTTATGATTCAACGCTTGATAGATATGCCGAGGTAATTATATTTTTCGGGATCGGAGTTTACTTGATAAAATACAACTTTTACATCACATCTGTTGCTGCTGTTTTTGCAATTGGTGGTTCAATGATGGTAAGCTATATAAGGGCAAGAGCAGAAGGGCTTGGTTTTGAGTGTAATGTTGGACTTATGAGAAGAGCTGAGAGAATAGTTTTGCTTGGATTTGGTTCAGTCTTTTACTTTCTCCATGATTACTTTGTAAGATTTTTCGATTATGTATTTGATAAATTTAATTTTGATTTTCCTGCTTATCCACCCATGCCCCTTTCAATCGCAATTTACATAATGGCTGTTTTAACAAATATAACTGCATATCAACGACTTCATTATGTATGGAAAAAATCAAAAGAGATTGAAC
Organism: Candidatus Kryptonium thompsonii; assembly: GCF_001535985.1. Classification (NCBI taxonomy): domain Bacteria; kingdom Pseudomonadati; phylum Candidatus Kryptoniota; genus Candidatus Kryptonium; species Candidatus Kryptonium thompsonii. The sequence goes on from NZ_CZVS01000022.1 coordinate 67,640, forward strand.
TTTTCGAAAATCAAACTGAACTCATAACACAAAATAAGGAGGTGGGAAAATGATAAAGACAAAATCAGGTGCGGAAATAAAAGAACCTGTTGGAAAACTTGGGGTACTTTTACCTGGGCTTGGTGCCGTTGCAACTACTTTTATCGCAGGAACATTGCTCGTTCGCAAAGGATTGGCTTTACCGATTGGCTCACTTACGCAAATGGGAACGATTAGACTTGGTAAAAGAACCGAGAGAAGATTCCCCAAAATTAAGGAATTTGTCCCACTCGCTGACTTAAATGATCTTGTATTTGGTGGATGGGACATTTTCGAAGATAATGCGTATGAATCTGCGTTAAAAGCTGGCGTTTTAAGAAAAGAACATCTCGACCTTGTAAAAGACGAACTTGAACAAATTAGACCGATGAAAGCCGTCTTCGACAAAAAATATGTTAGAAAGCTCGATGGACCGAATGTAAAAAAAGCAAAGGATAAATTTGAACTTGCTCAAATGCTTAGAGAAGATATTAGAGAGTTTAAGCAGAAAAATAATTGTGATCGCCTCGTTATGATTTGGTGTGGCAGTACGGAAGTTTATATGGAACCTACCGAAGCACATCAAACCCTTGAAAAGTTCGAAGAAGCAATGAAGAGAAATGATGATGCAATAGCACCAAGCATGATCTATGCCTATGCTGCGATCGCTGAGGGTGTCCCATACGCAAACGGCGCACCTAATTTATCAGTTGATATACCAGCACTTATCCAATTTGCCAAAGAGATGAAAGTTCCAATTGCTGGAAAAGACTTCAAAACTGGACAAACACTTGTCAAAACAGTGATAGCTCCAATGCTCAAAGCAAGGATGCTTGGACTCACAGGCTGGTTCTCTGTTAATATACTTGGCAACCGCGATGGCGAAGTTTTAGACGACCCAGAATCTTTCAAGACAAAAGAAGTTAGTAAACTCGGTGTTCTTGAATATATTTTACAACCAGAACTCTACCCAGATTTATACGGGAACTACTATCACAAGGTGCGAATAAACTTTTATCCACCGCGTGGAGATGAAAAAGAGGCATGGGACAACATAGACATATTTGGATGGCTTGGCTACCCGATGCAAATCAAAATAAATTTCCTCTGTCGGGATTCAATCCTTGCTGCCCCAATAGTTCTCGATCTCGCACTATTTCTTGACCTTGCCCAGAGAAGCGGAATGAGTGGAATCCAAGAGTGGCTATCTTTTTACTTCAAAAGTCCAATGCACGCTCCAACTGTTTATCCAGAACATGATTTGTTTATACAACTTATGAAGCTTAAAAATCGATTACGCCATTTAATGGGAGAGGAACTTATAACACATCTCGGACTTGAATACTACGATTAAAAATTTGTTCATCTATTTGTCGTCCGAGCCCAATTCTCTTGAAAACTTTTTATAAAGCATATAGGTTATCACGAAAGAAAATGCGAAGATGAAAAATGGAATTACCAATCCCCATATAATCGTATCGATGCTCATTTTTTGAGCCCTTTTCTTTTCCTGTAAGAAATGTAAGCAAGGATTAAACCAAGAAACGAAACAAAGTAAGCTATCGTCATCCCTAAAACTACTGTTAAACCTTTTTCCATTTATTCTCTCCAGCTTACTATTTTTTCAAGATTTTCTATATACTCTCGTTGCTTCTTTTCGTATTCACTTGAAACTGCTTTTAATTTCGGATCTATTACCCAATGCATAACTCCAGTTAAAATTATACCAATTATAAGAAACACAAATCCCCATAGAAAAAGAAGCAAACTTAGCGCAACTCCAATCATCAAAAAAGCATATGCAAAGGGCGAGACAATAATAGCAATTACATCTTCACGAGTCCACTTATTTGCCTCCTCAGGAGTCCAATTTCTTCTTATAAAAGCCATGGGCAAAACACCATTTTTATTTTATCAAGCCTCTTTTTCTCGCTTCCTCTTCAACTGGCTTCCACCATCCGATCGGTCTTGTCATAACATAATACTTGACGAGATGTTCCATATCCTCTGGCTCTGTTAAAAGAGTTACAGGAATATAGACTAGCGCAGTTAAAAACATTAAGATCCAGAATTGCAAGTAATCGGGCAATTCAGGTATAACACCAAATGTAGGAAGAATCCAAACAACAAGCCACGAAAAGCCTAAATTTGCAATCCACGCAGAAAGATAACCCCATGAATTAAATCGCCACCAGACAACTTGCAAGATATTTGGGAGCCACATCCCAGCCCCCATTATCCATAAAGCGAAAATTAACCACTTCGTTATTTCCTCCATCATTGAACCATAAATAAATGAGCCAATCAAAAGAAAAAGAGTAGCAATTCTCCCCATCCATACAAGTTCTTTTTGACTCGCATCTGGTTTTACATAGTGATGATAAATGTCTCGTGTCAAATAAATAGAGCCAAGATTTAGATGAGTTGAAATTGTAGAAATGTGAATCGCAACTACTCCAGCAAACAAAAAACCAGTCATACCAGCGGGTAAATGTTCAAATGCAATCCTAAACCATGCCATTTCATACTCCTTTACATCGGTCAAAAATGGATTCATCACAAAAAAAGCAATTATAGCAACTGCCCAGATAGCATTTCTCATTAATGTCAATGCAGTTCCCCACCAAATACTATATGAAGCATCACGAACTGTTTTTGCTGACTGGATTCTTTGAGCTTCTGCATACCAATCAATACTTGTTCCCATCCCAAAACCACCAAGCACAGCGATAATTATCATTGTTATAAACCACGCAACTGGAAAATCCCCAGAGAAAAAGCCCGTAAAATGAAATGGATTTAAACGCCAAGATTCACCAAGTTCATATAACTTTTGAACAATTCCATAGGGACCGCCAGCTTCACGAACGCCCCATAGCGAGGCTATAACTATAACTAGAAAAGCAATTATTCCCTGTTGAAAGTCAGCCATTACAACACCCCAGTATCCAGCTGATAAAACATAAACTGCAGTTATAGAAGAAAAAAATACAAGCCCAACCCAGTTTTCCCATCCAAATAAATAATTACACAATTTCCCCATCGCCATTCCAACCCAGCCAAGGATAAACATATTAAGAAAAAATCCCCATCCAGCCATCCAACCTCGCAAAAGTTCAGATCCAAGCCCAGAATATCTCAAACTTTGCCATTCAGCCTGCGAATATGCAACCGATCTTCTAAAAATTCTCGCGGATACAAAAGCAGCGATTGCGCACCATGCGGAGAAAAAAGTATACCACAACCCGCGGAAACCATGTTTATAGATAACACCACTGACCCACATCGGCGTATCAGTTGCCGTATGCGTGGCATAAACACTCATTGCAGGAAGCCACCAAGGTAAGGATCTCCCAGCAAGAAAAAAATCTGCCTCAGATCTCTTACCAAGATTATAGAACAAAACCCCCGCCCCGGTCATTAAAATAAGGTAAAGAACAAGCCAGAAATAATCTAGGAAAGCAAATTTAACCATTTGCCCCTTGCATTTTTACTTTTTACTTTACTACACCCTTTGTCGCTTCGCTTATCCAAACCTTTTCAACCTTTACATCTCTCTTCAATTTTTCAGCAACTTCATTCGCACGTTCAATTGAATCAAAAAATCCAACGCGAACACGATACCAGCTTCCGCCTTTCCACTCAACAAATGCTCTTTCAACAAAAGCGTTATAGCCTTTACTTCTCAAATTACTTGCAAATGCATCTGCTAACTTTTTATCCTGGAACGAAGCGACCTGAATTATATAACTTCTCCCCTCCCTTGGAACTGGCTTGCTAACCTTGGGAGGCTTAACAGTAACAGATGGTTCTGGCTTTTTTCCTTCAATCGTCGCAGGTGTTTCTGGCGTCGGCTTAAGCTCCGGTGGTGTTGCCACAATAACCTCCTCTGGCTGTTTAAACTCCACTTTGCCAGCTTCTTTACCTTTACCCCACAGATGAATGTAACCATATTGATTCAACAAGAATACAACCCCACCAATAAAAATTAAAAACACCACCAGAAGAAACACCCAAAAGCCTGTTCTCTTCTGATTTTCCTCTTCATATTCAAATGCCATTGCTGGTACCTCCTTTTTTTGTGTATCGTCAAAAATTTTTTTCACCTCGCCTTTCTCTTGAGGCTGCTTGGATTCCTCTGTTAAATTAAATTCAGGCATCGCTACCTCCTCAAAGTTAATTTTTACTTTTTCCAATTCCCCAATATCCTTATCCCAATCCACCTCGGCAACATCAACCCTTTGAAAAACATCGAAAATCGGAACCTCAATATCTATCGTTTCAACTTTTCCTTCTGATATCGGTTTCTCAGGTAAAGTCAAATAATCTTCAGATTGCATCTTCAAAGTTTGAATTGGTTCAACGATAGGTTCATACTCACCGAAAACAATTCCAGATTTTATACCATTTGCTTTTTTCTCTGCCTCAAAAAATGTGAGCTTAAATTCATCGGTTTCCTTCTCTTCAACAACAGGTGGTTGCACTTTAACAACAACCGATTTCAAGTTTCTATATCTTATATTGATTTTATCGGCAAAAATTTTCGCTGGTAGAAAGCTAACCACAACCTTGGAAGGAATAACCCTTTCAAGTCCAGTTTTAGGATCAAAAACTCTTTTCCCCTTTCTAATTTTCCTTTTAAACTCACCGAAACCCGAAATTCTAATATTCTGCCCCGATTTTATAGCTTTCGCAAATCTTGCAATAAATTTGTCGTAAAACAGTCTCGCCTCGTCATATGAGATATTCGCACGCTTTGAAAGCAAATTTAAAAATTCGCTTTTATCCATGAAAAACTATCGGTTGTTAATTATATTAATTATCGACTTGCTCGGCTTAAAATGCGGGTAATCCCTCGGCGGCAAAATCAACTCTTCACCAGTTTTGGGATTGCGCCCCTTTCTACTCGCTCTATGTTTCACCGTGAAAACCCCAAACTTAAACAAGTTCAATTTCCCTTCCTTCATCAAAATTTCAGATACCAAATTAAAAAAAGAATCAACAACCCTTTCGGTTTTTGATGCACTCCATTTCAAATCTTGCGCAAGCGATTTTACCAATTCACTTTTATTCATCCAAAACCCAATTTTGTTTAAAACCTATACTCAATCCCACCAATGAAAACCATATTGGGCTCAAGATAATTATGCCAATTATAAAATTTTTGAGATAACAAATTATCAAAATTCAGGAAAACCTTGAAATTTTTAAAAACCTCATATTCCGCTCCAAGATTCACAAGCACAAATCCCTTAAGTTCATCTCCATTAAAGTTATAAACTCTACTACTAATTAAATCAATTTCCAGATTAATTACAAGTCCAAAAGCGAAACGATATTTATACCCAAGATTTGCCGAAAAACTCGGATAATATGGGACCGGTTTCTTGCTTTTTGCATTGTATGATGAATTTAAAATAACGCCAAAAACAAGCTCATTGCCCCGATAATTTAAATAACCCGAGCTCTTTAATTCAATAAATTGAGTCCGTTCAAACTCAACTGAGTAAAATCCATCCTTATCCTCGTCAACATAGATTGGGAAATTTTTAAATACTTTAAAATTTAACCCCGCATCAACCCCGAAATTGCTCAACCCATACTTCACCCCAAAACTAAGATTAAAATATTCCTCAGGATGTACAATTTTTAGATTTTTCGTCAGGAATCTATTTACACTCAGGTAATTTGAAACTGTCAAATTTAAAACCTCTGGTGAAAAAAATGCGTAAACCTGCGTCTTCTTGCCAGCAAGATATTTGAATGAAACATCAGGGTAAATCCTAAATCTGTTTACTGAATCAAAATTTTGAAATGAAAATAACTTAACCCCAAAATCAAGAAGATAATTCCCATTAATTTCAAAAAATTCAAGCAAATTCCCAGCAAATATACCAAGCTTAAGATATCTCGCTGGCAAAGGTGTATAATCAACGCCAAGTCTCAATTTTAAAAAATCAACCCTATGTCTATAGTTAAAGCTCAAATCAAATCGTTTCTCCCTTCCACCAAAATTTGAATTTTCATAGTTTGCTATTGTATCAAGCAATGTAAAAATTGAATAATTAAGTCCCAAGCTGTAATCGAAAACATTTCTATACGGTGACTCAATGTAAAGCCCAAGATCGAATTTATTCATATTTCTATGAAAACTCGGCGAAACAGAACCATAAAAGCCAAAACTATAAGTTGAGTAATTTACCGCCGTTGAAATTTTTGCACCCCCAAGCCAATCCAAAATTTTATCTTTAATTTTGGGGAGATAAAGACCAGCATTAACAGAAAATTGATTCCTCACATAATCTGCGTTTTCGATGAACCCTTGGCTTGAACGATGATAAAAATTTGAACTGATCGAAAAAATTTTCGAGACATTGCCTTGAAGTATACCATCAAAGTAAGTTGTCAAGTACCTCCCAACGCCAGCTTTAAATTTGGCAATCGGATTTTTTTCAAAAAATTTTACATAACCATCTTTGATGTTTTTAACAGGAACATCAGGTGTAAATTTTTCAGCGGATGAAATTTGGTATAGATTTAAATCAACTTTAGGCAAATTAACATCGGTAATTTCAACTTTTTGTCCAATTTCAACTTCAATCGTCTCTCGCCCTGTTATCACAAATTCAGGAAGGACAAATTCATTTTTCGGTTCACCAAATCTTGTCGTATCAATTCTAAATTCTCTTTCCCCTGGCTTTGATTCTTGAGATAAGACATTCAAACAAACAAAAAATGAAATCGCAATGATAATTTTTTTCATGTCGTGAAGAAATTTATTTTGAAGCGCCCTTTATCTGTGGCTTCGTTTGACCACGGTGGCATGTATAGCAATCAACTACTTGAGCACCCTCCCAATTTATGAAATCGCGGTTTATTGTCATCACCATCTTAAGCATCGTTCTGGCTTTTCTTTTCGTCTCCTTTACATCGCTTGAGTAATTGTTAACATCATGGCAATAGTTACATTTAACTCCAAGAGCGTCGGAAATTCCCTCCATAATTTTTTGAAGTTGCTCCTT
>NZ_CZVS01000023.1:0-29023 GCF_001535985.1 Candidatus Kryptonium thompsonii
GAAGAAAAAAATTTGAACCTGCCTGAAGATCTTTGCAACGAAATTGAAAAAATTAAAAAAACCGCTGGTTTGACAACAGAAGAAAAGATAAAACTGTGGAATGATATAGTTGAGTTTATATCAAAATGGATCGAAATGAATACATAACATCACGAAGGGGGATAAATACTTAAAAGGGGGCTTGAAAAGCCCCCACCAATTTAATCTTCCGCTTTACCTTGTAAAAACTTCTCCGCAAGTTTCACATCTTCCTCACTTCCAATGAAGAGTGGAGTCCTCTGATGCAAACTTGTTGGTTTTATGTCAAGTATGTTTTGAAAACCATTGCTCGCTCTCCCACCCGCCTTTTCAACCACATAAGCTAATGGCGCTGCTTCATAAATTAACCTCAATTTTCCCTCTGGATTTTTTGTATCCCCAGGATACATAAAAATTCCCCCATACAAAAGCGTCCGATGGAAATCCGCAACAAGAGTTCCAACATACCTTAATTTGTAAGGTCTACCTGTTGCTTTGTCCTCAGCCTTGAGATAATTGATAAACCTTTTCATGTTTTCATCCCATCTTTCATAATAGCCTTCGTTCACACTATAAATGTCGCCCTTCTTTGGAATTCTGATATTTTCGTGAGATAACAAAAACTCACCTATGCTCGGATCAAGTGTGAACCCGTGAACACCATTGCCCGTCGTATAGACAAAAATTGTGCTTGAGCCATAGACAACATAACCAGCTGCGACGAGATTTCTACCGGGCTGTAGCACGTCCTCCTCAGTTCCCTTGCCTGAAGGAGTCACGCGGCGAAAGATTCCAAATATAGAACCAATCGAAACATTAACATCGATATTCGAGCTTCCATCAAGGGGATCAAAAACAAGAACATACTTACCTTTTGCAAGCTCTTCAGGAATTTCAATTAAACCCTTGCTTTCCTCGCTCGCCATAACACAAAGATGTCCCCCTTTTTGCATAACATTGATAAAGATTTCATTCGCAAACTCATCGAGCTTTTGAACGACATCACCCGAAATGTTAACTTTACCTGTTGAACCGATGATATCCACAAGTCCTGCTTTGGAAACCTCACGCCAAACGATTTTCGCCGCAAGGGCAATATCAGTTAAAAGTTTTGAAAATTCACCAGTTGCCCCGGGAATTTCATGCTCCCTTTCAATTATGAATCGCTCAATTGTGATGATGCGCTGCATGGCTAAGACCTCCTTGATTTTTACTTTTTAATTTTAAAAAGGTCATCTTCTTAAGATGACCTCACTTCACCGTCCCCGATACATTGGCAAGTTTTGATTTCTTCTCTCTATACTGCAACTGATAAAGACGATAATAAATCCCCTTTAATTCCATCAGTTCATCATGTGTCCCGATTTCGCGAACTTCACCCTTATGAAGAACAATTATTTTATCAGAATTTTGAATGGTTGATAACCTATGAGCAATGATTATCGCAGTTCGATTTTCAAGAAGTTTAACGATCGCATTTTGGATAACCCTTTCAGTTTCAACATCAACACTTGATGTTGCTTCATCAAGAATAAGGATTTTAGGATCATAAACCAAAGCTCGAACAAATGAAATAAGTTGTTTTTCTCCAACTGATAAATTCGCCCCTCTTTCCTGTACGACTTCAAAATAACCGTTCGGTAATCTTTCAATGAATTTGTCAGCACCAATCAATCGAGCTGACTCAATAACTTTTTCCATTCTGATTCTTTCATTCCCAAGCGTTATATTTGTAAAGATATCACCTGAAAAAAGCAAAACATCTTGCAAAACCACCGCAATGTGCTTTCTTAGTTCCCTTTCATCAATGTCTTTTATATCTATCCCATCAATTAAAATCTGCCCTTTTTGAGTCGTGTAAAACTTACATATCAAATTTATAATTGTGCTTTTCCCTGAGCCAGTTGCCCCAACTATAGCTACCTTTTCTCCAGCATTAATTTTGAAGGAAACATTTTTCAAAATCCAATCATCATTGTAAATTTCCTCGCCATCGTCTCTATATGCAAACCACACATTTTTAAATTCAATTTCACCACGAAGCTTCTCGAGTTTTACAGGATTTTCTGGCTGTTTTATAAAAACTTTGGTGTCAAGAAGTTTAAAAATTCTTTCAGCCGAAGCCATCGCTGTTTGAAAGATATTGTACTTCTCAGACAAATCTCTCACAGGTCTGAAAAACATCTCCGTATATTGAAGGAATGAAATCAAAACACCTATCGTTACGGTCCCCTTTATAACCTCTCCACCACCATACCAGATTATAAGCCCAATTCCAATTGCACTGATCAGTTCAACCGCTGGGAAAAAAACTGCATAATAAAAAATTGACTTTATATTGGCATCTCTATACTTCGCATTTATCTGGTCAAATTTCTTAAATTCTTCCTCCCCACGGTGAAAAACTTGAATCACACTTATACCAGAAAAATGTTCCTGCAAGAAGGCATTTATCTTTGCAATTAATGTTCTCACCTCCCTATATGCTTCCCTCGCTTTTTTCCTGAACAAAAAAGTCGCATAAAAAAGCAACGGCAAAACGCTCAAGGTGACAAGTGAAAGTTCAAAACTTAACTTGAACATGAAATATAAAATTCCCAAAATTGTAAATATATCCCCGAAGACGAGAACTATCCCCGATGAATACATCTCGTTCAAAGATTCAACATCATTTGTAACTCTTGTCACAAGCCGACCTGTTGGATTTTTATCAAAAAATCTCAAAGCAAGACGCTGTAAATGATTGAAAATCTCCATTCTCAAATCAAAAATTGTCCTTTGCCCAATCCACCCAGTTGTATAACTCAAAAGATATTGCAAAACTCCCTGCAAAAACAGAACCCCAAAAAGGAGTAATGTTAATTTTGTAAGTCCAGAATAGTTTGATTTTAAAATGTAATCATCTATCGCAAACTTTGTTATGTAAGGTCGCAATGGATTTAAAACCGCAAGTATCAACACAAGCAAAATTGAAATTAAAACCTGTCTCCAATATGGTTTTACATACTTTAAAAGCCGTTTCATCAATCTTGAATCATAAGCTTTCCCCAGTATTTCATCATCTCTGAAATCACGCATAAATTAACAGTAGAATTTGTTTCACATTCTTTCAAGTTCTTCTTCGAGAATTTGCTTCTGGTAAAGATCTGCGTAAATCCCACCGAGTTCAAGAAGTTCATCATGAGTTCCTTGCTCAACAATTTCACCATCATCAAGCACGATGATAAAGTCTGCATCCTTAACAGCGGTTATTCTGTGACTTATAATTATCGTCGTTCTTCCCGCTCTAAATTCTTTTAAACTTTTCAAAATCATTTCTTCAGTATAAGCATCAACCGAAGATAGCGAGTCATCGAGTATTAAAATTTTCGGTTTCTTTATTAAAGCCCGAGCGAGCCCAACCCTTTGCCTCTGCCCACCTGACAATGTTATGCCTCTTTCTCCGACAATTGTATCAAATCCATTGGGAAATTCAATCACTTCATCATAAATATGAGCAATTTTTGCAACATTAAAAACCTCCTCATCACTTACGCCATCTACACCAAATGTTATATTATTCTTCACCGAGTCAGAAAATAAAAAAACCTCCTGCTGGACATAACCAATGCTTTCCCTTAAAACCTTAAGTGGAATTTTCTTAACATTAATTCCATCTATCAAAACCTCTCCCTTATCGGGATCAAATAATCTCGGGATCAAATTCACAAGAGTCGTTTTCCCGCTCCCTGTATATCCAACTATCCCAACCGTTTGCCCTTGCTTGATCTCAAGGTTTATGCCCTTTAAAACATAACTTTCTGAATCTGGATATTTAAACCATACATTTTTGAATTTGATTTCACCGCTTATTTCCTTAATTGAAAAATCAGTTTCGTTTGTGTCTTTTATCTGTGGCTCAACCTTGAAAACCTCAAGCAACCTATCCATAGAAGCCGAAGCCCTCTGCGTCAAATTAACAATCCAGCCAAATGCAATCATGGGCCAAATTAAATAACCAAGATAGATCAAAAACGATGTTATCTGTCCAAGCGTCATCGCACCCTTAATAACCTGATAACCACCATACCATACAACAAGTATGATTGAAATTCCAGTTATCAAAATCATCAACGGATAAGTTAAAGATTGAACCTTGATAAGCTTTATGTTTTTCAACATGTAGTCAAAATTCAACTTCCTGAATTTTTCAACTTCGTAATCCTCTCTAACATAAGATTTTATAACCCTTATCCCCGCAATGTTCTCTTGCGCCACTGTCGTAATAGTTCCAAAATGCTCCTGTATATCCTCATATTTCTCATGAACAATTTTTCCAACTTTATAAACAAGATAAGAAATCAACGGAAGTGGCGTCAAAGTTAAAAGCGTAAGCTTAAGATTCATTGAAAACATGATGCCAAGTATCACGACAAATTCTATCACTGTTTCAACTGAGTACATTATCCCAGGTCCTAAGAAGTTTCGCACAGCAGGTATATCATTTGTAGCGTAAGCCATTATATCGCCAACCTTTTTATCTCTGAAATAGAGATAATGCAAACTCTGAACATGACGATAAAAATCGTTCCGTAAGTCGTATTCAATTTTTCTGGAAGCAACAATTATAGTCTGCCGTGTAAAGAAAGAAGCAATCCCACTTAATAAAGTGGAACCAATCACAAGCGAAGCAAACCAAAGGAGTTTCTCCCCAGTTATCCCGAACTTTAAACTATCAACTGCCCGACCAATTAAAATTGGAATTATAACATAAAAAGCCTCGCTTATAAGAACGAACAAAATTCCAATAAAGATTAACTTTCTATATTTTAAAATGTAAGGCTTGAGTTCAAATAATGATCGCATAAAGTTTAGAAAATTTATTAAAACCTCAATTCAAATTTCACCTTGCACTGAGCTAATGTGAAAGAGGCTATATCTTCTTTGAAGCTTCGACTATCTTTATATTTGCGCCCTTTGCAGAGAAACCAATTTTCCTATGAGTTCCATCGCAGAAGGGTTTATTCTCAGAGCCACCGCATCGGCAAAGCGCAATCGTTTTTTTCTCTATAAGTTCCTTTCCAGTATCCCTTTCAACTTCAAAGCTTCCACTTTCTATTTCAATCAAATAGGGTCCGTTTTCACTTGCTTTTATTTTAGCCATAGCGATCTAACTTTTTGATAAACTTAACAAAACAAGCTAATTTTTGCAAATTCCCAAACTATTGCAATTTTTTATTAACTTGAATTTCAGCTTTAACATTTTTAATTTGTTTCAAATTATAAAAAATCAAATGTTTATTGATGAGAAAAATCTCAAAGATTTTGTTTGAATTAAAAAGCTGGGTTGAGAACTTTGTCCAAAAGCCCTATGCTGGACTTGCACTGTTCATAATTGCTTTCACAGAGTCTTCCTTTTTCCCCATACCGCCAGATGTTCTATTGATTGCAATAGCACTTTTAAAACCAAATCTTTCCCTAAGATATGCTTTGATATGTTCCATCGGCTCTGTTCTTGGGGGAATGTTTGGATATTTGATAGGATTTCAATTTTATGAGCTTATTGGCAAAAAGATAATCGAATTTTATCATCTTCAAAATGAATATGACGCAGTGAAAACGATGTACGATAAAAATGCCTTTGTTGCGATTGCGATCGCTGGTTTTACGCCAATACCATACAAAGTCTTCACAATTGCAGCGGGTGCTTTCCAAGTTAATTTTTCTACTCTCGTACTCGCATCAGCTCTAAGTAGACCAGCAAGATTCTTTCTTGTCAGTGGAATGATCTATTTATTTGGTCCAAGGGTGAAGAAATTTATCGATAAATATTTTGACTGGCTTACAATTGCGTTCGTGGTTTTATTGATACTTGGTTTTGTTCTAATCAAGTATCTAAGATAACATGAAAAAAGGAGTATCGCTTGAAAGGGCGCTTTCAAAACTTGGGTACATGTCAAGAAGCATTGCGAGAAAAATTATAATCCAAGGGAAGGTGAGCGTTAACTCAAAAATTATAACAGATCCATCTTTCAGGGTTGACCTAAAAAGAGATAAAATCGCTATAGATGGAGAAACACTAAAACAAAAAGAAAAAATTTACATCGTTTTAAACAAACCAAAAGGAGTGATAACAACAAGAAAAGATGAACTCAATAGAAAAACGGCTTACGATATCCTTAAGTTGAACACATGGGTCGCACCTGTTGGAAGACTCGATAAAGACACAAGTGGTCTCTTGATTTTGACAAACGATAATAAATTTGCGGATTTTATCACAAACCCTGAATCAAAAGTTCCAAAGACATACATCGTAAAACTTAACAAAAAGATAACCCCAGAGGATTTGATAAAACTTCAACTTGGAATGGAAATTGAGGTAGATAATCAAATTTATAAAACGATGCCTGCAAAAGTGAGGCTTATCAAAACAAATCCCAAAACTTGCTGGGTAGAAATTGAAATAGTCGAAGGTAAAAATAGACAAATTCGAAGGATGTTCGAAAAACTTGGCTATAAAGTTGAAAACTTGGTGAGAGTAAAAATTGGGAACTTCGAAGATAAAAACTTAAAGCCAGGGGAGTGGAGATTTTTAAGCAAAGAAGAATTAAAACAAATAGCCCCAGGATACTTCAAATGAAGCCCCTTGTAATTGGCATAGCTGGAGGAACTGGGTCTGGGAAAACGACGGTTGCGAAAAAAATCGCTAAAAAAATTGGCGATGACAAGGTTATCATACTCGAACATGACAGCTACTACAAAGATATTTCACAATTTTTGGGGAAAAGAATTGAAGAAATTAACTTTGACCATCCAGATGCACTTGACACAAAACTTTTGATCGAGCATGTAAAAAAACTGAAAAATTATCAACCAATTGATGCGCCCATCTATGATTTCACAACATACAAGCGCCTTGAACAGGTAAGACGTATCGAGCCAAAGGATGTAATAATCGTTGAAGGAATACTTGTTTTTGTTGAAAAAGAATTGCGTGAATTAATGGATATAAAAATCTTCGTGGATACTGACGCTGATGAAAGAGTACTAAGGAGAATAAAAAGAGATGTGATCGAAAGAGGAAGAACCCTTGAATCGGTGATAAATCAATATATTTCAACCGTTAAACCTTCACATCTTGAGTTCGTTGAACCAAGCAAAAGATGGGCGGATGTGATCATACCCAGAGGCGGAGAAAATGAAGTTGCAATTGAAATGGTCGTCTCAAGAATAAAAACAATGCTGGAGGATAAAAAATGAAAAGAACTCTCATCTTCATAATCGCATCTCTAATAATTTTACATTCATGTGCGACCAAGAGATACTCAGTAATACAACGAAATGAGACCAAGATAATTATCGGCGAATTTCCAGTTGAACTGCTTAACTCCGAAAGCTTCAAATGGTATGGAGATGGCTACTCAAAATATGCAGTCGAAGACACGGAAAGCTTTAGCGTAATAAAATCAAAAGCAAATAAATTTGATGTATTGGTTTTCATCGGGACTTGGTGTTCAGACAGCAAAGCGCATTTTCCAAAGTTTATGAAAATAATGGATGAGGCGGGGGTTTCAAGAAAACATATAAAAGTCATCGGGCTTGATAGGGATAAAAAGCTTGAAGGTTTAACAGATAAATATGGCATAAGCAGAGTTCCAACATTTATCTTTTTCGAAAATGGTAAAGAGATCGGAAGAATAGTTGAACATCCACAAGAAACGCTCATCAAACATATCGCAAAAATTTTAAGTCAGGCGAAATGAACACATGGCTTTCAATTCTCCCACCGCTTTCAGCGATAATTTTAGCCCTGATAACGAAGCAGGTTTATATTTCATTGTTTATCGGGATATGGCTTGGATGGACAATTCTTTCCAACTTTAACCCACTTTTAGGACTTGTTAACTCCATCGATGCGATAATAAATGTCTTTAAAGAGCCAAGCAACACAAGGGTTATAATTTTCAGCGCACTTGTTGGGGCTTTGATCGCATTAACACAACGGTCGGGTGGAGTTCAAGGATTTGTGAATTTGATTTCAAATCGTGGCTTTATAAACTCACGCAGGAAAGCACAACTTTTCGCATGGGCTATTGGAATGAGTATATTTGTTGAATCAAGTATAACTTGTCTCGTCACTGGGACAGTTTCAAGACCTATTTTCGATCGGCTCAAAATTTCAAGGGAAAAACTTGCTTACATTTGTGATTCAACTTCTGCGCCTGTCTGTATTATGATACCTTTAAATGCGTGGGGTGCTTATGTGATTGGACTGTTAACTCAACTTGGCGTTAAAAATGAAATTCAAATTTTCATATATGCTTTGCCGTTTAACTTCTATGCGATCTTCGCAATTCTTCTTGTTTTGCTTGTTGCGTTAACTGGTTCTGACTTTGGACCAATGAAAAAAGCAGAAATTAGAGCAATCCGTGAAGGAAAGCTCATTGCGGACGACGCTATGCCACTTATAGCAGATGAAGTGCTAAACATCCCACCAAAACCAGGAACAAATCCCAAAGCTAGAAATATGCTCATCCCAATTTTGACGATGATTTTAATGATGCCGATTGGACTTTACATAACTGGGAACGGTAATCTTGTAAACGGCTCTGGTTCAACATCGGTGCTTTGGGCTGTGATGGCATCAATTTTTGTTGCGGGGATTCTTTATAAAGTTCAAAAAATTCTCTCCATTCGAGAAACGATCGAGCTTACACTCAAAGGCATGGGCGGACTTATCCCTCTTGCGATTCTTATGACGTTCGCATTTGCAATTGGGGCAGTGTGTAAAGAACTAAAAACGGGTGAATATATAGCTCAAATCGCAAGCAAATTTATAAATCCAGCACTTTTGCCAAGTATAGTTTTCGTGACTTCAGCTTTCATTTCATTTTCAACAGGAACGAGTTGGGGAACTTTTGCCATAATGATGCCAATAGCTGTTCCAACTGCAATGGCACTTGACTCAAACTTACCTATCGTTGTAGCAAGTGTCTTAAGCGGTGGTGTTTTTGGAGACCACTGTTCCCCGATTTCAGATACAACGATAGTTTCTTCAATGGCATCAGCTTGCGATCACCTTGATCATGTTGAGACGCAACTTCCCTACGGCATCACTGCTGGCGTACTTGCGTTGATATTCTTTGTGGTTTTCGGCTTTATTTTAAACTAAAAAATTTGAAAAAATGACAATTTTAATTTTAATACTTGGGTTAACGGCAACAATTGCTGAAATCATCGGAGCTTTAATCATAATTCTCACAAAAAAATGGCCTCAAAAATTTCAAGATTACACACTTGCCATCGGCGCTGGTTTCATAATTGCACTTGTTCTAACAAATCTTATCCCAGAGTCGGTAAAGTCAATTGGTGAAGCAGGTGCAATCTTAATTATGCTCGGCTATGCAACACTTCACCTTTTTGAACATACACTTGTCCCACATTTACACTTTGGTGAAGAAACACACGCCGAACATTTGGTCTCAACAACGGCAAGTTATTCAATTTTCTTTGGTCTTTTCGTCCATGCTTTTTTTGATGGGATGGCTATCGCAATAGGCTTAAAATATAACTACACAATCGGGCTTCTGCTTTTTATGGGTATTTTCTTACACAAGTTTCCAGAAGGAATGACAGTAGCATCAGTCCTTTCAGCCTCAGGTAAAAAAGTTATCACATCACTTATCCTTACTTCACTTGTGGGTCTTGCTACATTTGCTGGGGTTCTAAGCGCCTTAATAGCACCGCTAATCAGTCCGAAACTTACAGGCTATCTCTTCGCATTCATATCTGGAGTTGGTCTTTATGTTGGCACAACTGATTTGGTTCCTGAAATTAACAATTCAAAAACAAAGCTTGCTCCAATTGTCGTTTTTATCGGAATGTTGCTTTTTTACATAGCATCTGATTTCTTACACAAAACAATTCATTGAAAATGAAAGGAAGCAAAAAAGACTATAAAAAATTGACCGACACAGAGCTTGTTAAACTTGCCATCAAAAAAGATGAACTTGCTTATGTTGAATTGATGAATAGATATAAACGAAAAGTTGAGTCAATCGTCCTTCGAATTGTAAGACAAAAGAGTGAAGTCGATGATTTAGTTCAAGAAATTTTCACGAAAGCTTTTATCTCAATATCAAAATTCAAATCTGAGTTCTCATTCTCAACATGGCTTTACAAAATTGCAACAAATCACTGCATAGATTTCGTTCGACGTAAGAAATTATCAACCTACTCACTTGACGAAGAATATGAACTTGAAGAGGATTCAATCCAGCGCGATATCCCCGACTGGAGCAAACTTCCAGACCATGAACTCTTTCAGAAACAAAGAAACGAAATTATCCACGAAGCAATTAATTCTCTCCCAGAGCATTATCGAAAAGTTATCATAATGCGACATTTCGAGGACAAGTCTTATGAAGAAATTGCCAAGGAATTGAAACTGCCGATCGGAACGGTTAAGGTCCATATTTTTAGGGCGAGAGAATTACTTTACAAAAAGTTGAAGGATAAGCTGTTAAAGCAATATTGAAACTGAAGTTTAAATTTTTCGTAAAATTAATCATAGGTCTAAAAATAAAAATGCGCCAAGTTGAAAATCCACGAATTTAAAATAATTTTGATAGCAATTTTACTTTTTCAGATAGCAAATTCTCAAGAAGAACCGTTTTATAAGCCAAGGTTTCACAAGGAGATACCGAGAAAAAATGAAAAAGAGTTAAAGATAAAAATCTCTGGGGGTGCGGGTGTTTTTTATATCTTGCCCGGAAGTAATGATAAGATAGTGGTGATAGATGGCTACAGTCGAATTCCTGAAAAAAGTTTGGTCGATATCAAGTATTCCGTTGACGAGGATATTGGATATCTTGATTTTGAGTTAACTTCTGGAACTTCCATAAAACGTACAGATGATGCAAAATGGTACATAAAACTTTGCAAGGATATACCAACAACGCTTGATATTGAGCTGGGGGCAAGCAAGGCGGACATTGAACTTGGCGGATTGAGTTTAAAAAATCTGAAAATTTCAACAGGAGTTAGTAGCACTAATCTTAAATTCACAAGCCCAAACAAAATAACCATGCGAAAATTTGAGATTGAGGCGGGGGTCGCTAAATTTGACGGTGAAAAACTTGGCAATGCGAGATTTAAAAATCTTAAAGTTTCTGGTGGAATGGGTTCTTTTGACATTGATCTATCGGGAGAACTTCTTGACGACGCCGATGTAAATTTTGAAATTGGATTTGGAAACCTTGATGTTTATCTGCCAAAAGATGTCGGCGCAATCATAACTCCATCCTCAAGTTTCTTCACATCTAAAAAGTTCGACAACTTCTACAAAAGGGGTGATAAATTCATAAGTTTCAACTATGATGATGCGCAAAAAAAAATTAACATCTTCATTGAATCAGGACTTGGAAATATTAGGGTGAGATGGACTGAGTGAAAGTAAGATCTCAGAACAAAATTTATTTATTCCCTCAATTGCTTTCCCATCTTTAATTTCACTCCGTTTAAACTTACTTGCTATAGGGACATTAAACCCGCACTCTTCTAAATTCTTCTTCAACTTTTGAATATAACTATCTTCACCAAAACCACCATATGTTATAAACAAAAAAATTCTCAATGAAGACTTGGCTTTTAATCTTTCGCTTTTTAAAAAAACGAATAAAATAAGTTACAGGTGGACAACTCAATGACCACTTCGGCGAGCCAAGTATAATGGCATCATAATTCCCCAGATTCAGTAGCTTCAAATTTTTTACAGGGAAGGGCAAACCTGGAATAAATGAAAGAAAAAGCCACGGTAGATATTTAAGCTTAAGGATTGGCTCAATTTTAAAGATATCACAATTGATTCCACTTTCCTGAAGACATTTTAAAATAAGCTTCGAAACCTTTTCGGTGTTGCCAGTAAATGAAAAATAGGCAAGTAGAATCTTCACATTTAGCTCAAAAGCTTTAATAACAATGTTGCAAATGTCAAATAAGTTGCAGA
Source organism: Candidatus Kryptonium thompsonii (assembly GCF_001535985.1). NCBI lineage: Bacteria > Pseudomonadati > Candidatus Kryptoniota > Candidatus Kryptonium > Candidatus Kryptonium thompsonii. Next base: position 12,005 of record NZ_CZVS01000023.1, read on the forward strand.
GCTTAAAATATCTGTTCCAGTTGTAACAAGTGGACCTACTGCGGTTGCAGGATCTCTCTTCAATTTTATTAAAACGAACGGTTCTATCGTCCCCATAACAGAAGAAAAAGTCATCGACGCAAGACATCCAACAAAAGCACTCATAGGCAAAACAAATGAATATTTAAGCCCATACACTAAAAGTGTTATAAGCGCAAGAACCAAACCGTAAACAAATCCCATAATAGATCCCGCCAATGTTTCCTTCACCAGGACTCTTTTCAAGTCGCCCATTTTTATACTCCCTGTAGCAAGACCACGAACACAAATAGTGGAAGCTTGCGTTCCCACATTCCCTCCCATAGCTGCGATAAGCGGCATATAAGAAGCTAAAGCAATAACCTGTTGCAGCGTCGGTTCAAAATGTTTAACAATGAATGAAACAAATATCTCTCCAATATAAGTTAAAATCAACCATGGCATTCTTAACCTCGCAGATTTCAAAGGTGAAAGCAATGTCTCTATATCTTCAAGTTGAGTTCCAACCATCTTCGCAATATCTTCGGATGCCTCTTCGTGGATGACATCAATTATATCATCAATCGTGATTATACCAAGAAGTTTGCGGTATTCATCAACAACCGGGATAACGGTTAAATTGTATTTTTTCATAATTGATGCGACCTCTTCTTGATCAGCGTTAACTTCGACGCTTATCACCTTTTCATCCATTATGTCGCTTATTCGCTTTTTCGGATCAGATAAAATCAAATCTTTTAACTGGACGACACCAACAAGAACCCCCTTCTCACTTGTGACATAAATTGAATAAATTGTCTCTTTATCTGGAGCTGTCATCCTTAAAAACTCGATTGCCTCACCAACTGACATGCTTTCCATAACAGAAGCAAACTCAGTCGTCATCAAACCACCGGCGGTCTCGGAAGGATAAGATGTTAAAATTTCAACTTCACGCCTGGCTTCCTCCGTCATCAACGCTCCATATTCCTGCGTCTTATCCACGCTTAGTTCCTCAAATAAATCCGCCCTCTCATCCGGCGACATTTCGTTCAAAAGGAAAGATCTATCCTCGACGGGAAGATTTTCAAGTATCAAGATCTGATCATTTTCATCAAGCTCATCAAAAACTTCAATAGCTTTTTCCCTTCTAACAAGTTTAAAAAGTTTTATTTTCTCATCTTCCGGTAATTCAGAAATTATCTCAGCAATGTCAGCCGGATGCAAATCATCAAGAATATCAATCAGTTCCTCATTTCTTTCCGCTTGAATTAATTCTCTTATGTCCGGTAGTAAAATGAGCATAGTTTTCATATCAGCACCCCATTTCACTTTTTCAAAACTTCATTTTCAAACTCATAAAACTTTATCTCAGGAATGAACTCAATTATCCCATAGTAAAATGCATAGGTAAAAAATTCCTTCATTCCATTTATTTCAGCTTCTCCGAGATCATAGTGTAAATTTTGTGTCAAGTAAGCTTTACAGAATTCAAAATCAACCCCATATCTTTCACTTGCCTCATCTGAAATCACATCAATGTTTTGGATTCCATATTTTTTCGCATTTATTAAGCTCATCACATCTTCCTGGCTTAAACTTTCCCTTCTTCCAACCCAAAGGGCATAAACAAAAGGCAAACCAGTCAAATCATCCCATTCATCACCAAGGTCAATATAAGACTCATAACCACTCTCCTCAAAAAGTGCATGATCCCCAATCAAAAGCGCTGCATCTGCCTTTGAAAGCATTACCGCAAGGTCTGGATTCATAGCAATAAACTTTGGGTTTACACTATACTTTTCCGACAATATAATTCTCGCAAGTATCACAGATGTCATCGAACTTATATCCGTAGCAACTGTTTTTATATCCTTCAGATCCTTCCTGAAATAAAGACGAATGCTATTTACCGCACCATGCGACGCAATACAAATACTAGGGACGATACGGTACTTAACTGAATATTTCGCATAATGAATTGATGGGACAAGTCCAGCGTTTATTTCTTTGTTCAAAAGTTTTATTGCAATTTGAGAAGGGATATCATAGACTAGCTCAAAATTATGTGGGATTTTATTTTTCTCAATCGCATAAATTAATGGCTTAGCATTTAAAAAATCGAAGACACCAAGTTTCGCTCTTGGCATTCATAAAACCAAGTTTAGTTTTTACGGCAAGTTTAATGGAATTTTGACATCTATTCTCTCAAGAAACTTTGAACCAAGCTTTTTATATTCATCGTAAAGCGGATCGATCTTCTCACCTTTGATCATTTTCTCCATAAGAACGATATGAAGCCGTTCAAAATTATAGCCATATTTTTTTGAAATTGCAAGAAGTGACTTGAACTTTCGTTCGTTAATTTTTTCACCACGAATAAATTCCACTTCAATTTTCCCAAGTTCTGTATAAATCAAGCCTCGCTTGTCTCCTGTTTCTGTAAAAATTTTTTCAGCCCTTAAAAACTTTTCCACTGCTTTATCAGTATCACCAACCACCTTCGCGAGCGTTCCCTCACCCCAAAGTGTGTAAGCATAGCTTATTTTATCCCCGATATCTTCATAATTTTTCGTCGCAAGAGCAAAATATCTTTCTGCTTTTTCAAAATTTTCCATCATTCGATTTGCGTTCGCGATGCCACAATAAGAGTAAGCAATTCCAAATTTATCTTTTATTTTCTTGAAAACATCGTTGGCTTCCGTGTAAAATTCAAGCGATTTTTCAAAATTGCCCATTATTCTCGATACACCCCCAAGTCCACAGAGAGAATATCCAATCCCAGCTTTATCCCCAAGTTTTTTGTAAAGTGTGAGTGACTTTTTAAAAGATTCAAAAGCATGCTTAAGTGAGCCCATAAATCTCAAAGTTCCACCCCTCGCCCATAAAACATATGCTTGCCCTTCCAAGTCATCGATTTTTTTATAAATTTCCTGAGCAATATCAAAAACTTCAATAGCCTTACGCAATTCTCCTATGGCTCTCAAAGCAGTTCCAAGCCCAGCATATGCATCAGCTACAGCTCTTTCATCAATTTTTCTTGCAATCTTCAAAGCGAGACGATAATAATTTGTTGCCTTCTTGAACTCGCCCGCTAACCTTGCACAGTGCCCCTCGTTTAAACGGAGATAGAAAAGCCATTCTTTATCAAAAGAATCCACAGGTAATTCTTTGTCAACTTTTTCATAAATCGAAAGTGCCTTCGCAAACTTACTTTCATTCTGTAATTTTTCAGCTTTTTTAATCTTATCAATAATTTTCATCTCAAACCTTTCCCATCCTTTTTATAAGCTCTTCAAGTTCCTTCTTCATGATGTAGATTGGCAATTTAACTCTTTGCCCATGTCCTGGAAGAACCCATTCAAAATCAAAATCAAGCAATTTCTTCATTGATTCAATTTGTTCATCCCACGAATACCAGCAAACATCTCTTCCAGCGTCCAGACATTTTTCTTCCCTATCCCACCACAGATGATCGCCTGTGAACAAAAACTTATTTTTATAAAGCAAAACACAATGACCTGGCGTATGCCCTGGCGTTGGAATTATTATAAAATCGGGTTCTATTTCAATGCTCTCATTTCCATCAATTATGATTTGTGCATTTCTCATTGCGGTGCTATCCCGCCTATGAATTATCATCTTAGCCCCAAAGTAAAGTGCAAACTTCTCAGCATCAGCTACATCATCTCGATGCGAAAGGAAAATATAACTTATTCCTCCCATCGCCTCAAACTTCTTCACAAGATGTGAAGTGAACCTTGGTGAGTCAATTAACCAGTTTCCATTTTGATTTTTTATAAAATAACTATTTGCCCCAAATGATTTTTCAGAATTAAAACCACAATAGAAAACATCATCTTCAATTAAAAGTGGGAAATCGCTCATAACTTTTGAAATTATAGATTTATCAGCCTTCATACCAATTGCCCCGACAGGACAAGAAATTAACGCTTGAATTGCCTTCCTTCTTTGTTCATCACTCTTAGGTTGAGAATACACATACGAATATCCGCCATAATCAGCGAAAATTTCTGGCGCTATCTGTCTGCAAGCATCACAATCTATACAAGTTGAATCAACGAAAAATTCACCCTTTACATTTACCGAAAGAGATTTATTTAAACTAGCCATGACTTAATACTCTGCAATGACATTGTAATAAGCGTCCCTTTCAATAGGCGTTCTTCCCGCATCTTTGATAAGTTTAATGAGTTGATTTTTCGAGAGATATTGTGCGGTATCAGCACCAGCCATATGGTAAATCCTTTCTTCTCGAACTGTTCCATCAAGATCATCAACTCCGAAGTTTTGCGAAATTTGTGCTACTTTTACACCTGTCGAAACCCAAAAGCACTTTATATGTGGGAAATTATCAAGCATCAACCTGGCGACAGCAAAGCTTTTTAAATTCTGCAAACCCGTCACCCAATCACCAGCATATTTATTATTCTTGGGATGATATGGCAAAGGAATAAAAGTTAAAAAACCACCAGTTTCATCTTGTAATTCTCGAAGTTTTATTAAATGTTCAACCCTCTCTTCAACTGTTTCCATATGACCATAAAGCATCGTTGCATTAGTTCTTATCCCAAGTTTATGCGCAGTTCTATGCACCTCAAGCCACTCCTTTGCACCAATTTTATCGGGGAATAATTTTTGTCTAACTCTTTCACTAAAAACTTCAGCACCACCGCCTGGCATCGTATCAAGTCCTGCCTCTTTAAGTTCTGAAAGAACTTCCTCATATGTTTTTCCAAACATCCTCGCGAAGTAGTCTATCTCAACCGCAGTAAAAGCTTTTATGTTGATCTTTGGATTTATATCCTTTATGCCTCGCATCATATCAAGGTAATATTCCCACGGTAACCTCGGATCGAGCGCCCCAACTATATGAACCTCAACAATTTCATCCTTCAAAGGTCGAATCTTCTCAAAAATTTGCTCAAGTGAAAATCTATACGCTCCTTCTTGACCTTCTTTCCTGTAAAACGAGCAGAATTTACAATCGAGCTCACAGATATTTGAATAATTTATGATGTGATTTTTCACGAAATAAGTTTTATCGCCGTTTAACCTTTCGCGAACTATATTTGCAAGAAAACCAAGCACAAGGATATCGTTCGTGCCGTAAAGCTTAACCCCATCTTCAAATGTTAACCTCTCACCCTCAACGACCTTTTCAAAAATATGCATTAACCCCGCTTTTTGGATATATCTTTCCTGAACTGGTGAAATTTCTATCTCCATTTTGCAAGCGTTCTTTTATTTTTGTTAAAAATTTTCCAAAAAACCAACTATTACTTCAAAAGTTGGCTCCTCCTATTTAAGCCCATTAATAAAAAAGAGACACGCATAAGCGTGTCTCTAAAATTTACTCTGAAGTTTTCTGCCTTACTTGTCTGGCGCTCATTTCGCGCAGGTAATAAAGCTTCGCCCTCCTAACAGCGCCACGCTTCTTTACCTCAATTTTTGCAATTGAAGGGGAATGAAGCGGAAAGATTCTCTCAACGCCAACACCATCGCTTACCTTTCGAACTGTAAATGTTTCATTTAAACCACTACCTCTCCTTGAAATAACAATGCCCTCAAATTCTTGAATTCTTTCCTTATCACCTTCAACAACACGAACGTGAACGGAAACGGTGTCCCCAGGCCTGAAATCTGGTATATCCGTCCTGAGATATTTTGATTCGACAAGTTTTACCTTATCCATTTTTATCGTCTCCCATTATTTTGTTTAATAAATCACGCCTTCTTTTTATCGTCTTTTCAAGTGCTTTTTCATACCTCCACTTTCTTATCAACTCATGATTTCCAGAGAGCAAAACCTCTGGAACTTTCATTCCTCTATATTCAGCGGGTCTCGTATAATGCGGATGATCAAGAAGACCCGATTGAAAAGAATCTGTCATAGCTGATTCAATATCATTTAAAACACCTGGAATTAGCCTAATGGTTGCGTCAATAACAACAAGAGCCGGAAGCTCACCACCGGTCAGAACATAATCACCAATAGAAATTTCTTTCGTCACAAGCGCCTCCCTAACTCTTTCATCAACTCCTTTATAATGACCACAAAGTAAAATTACATTATTAAGCTTTGCAAGCTCATTAGCCATTTTTTGATTGAAAAGCTCACCATCCGGCGTCAAAAAAATCACTTCATCATACTCCCTTTCACTTTTCAATTTTTCAATGCACTCAAAAATTGGTTCGGGTCTCAAAATCATTCCAGCTCCACCACCATATGGGTGATCATCAATCTGTCTATACCTCCCAATTCCATAATCGTGTAAATCATGAACATATATTTCAACTATTCCTTTCTCCCGAGCTCTTTTAATTATGCTTGAATTCAAAGGACTTTCAAATATTTGCGGAACAGCTGTTACTATATCAATTCGCATCTTTTACCACCTCCTTAATCAATCAAGCCTTCCATCAGCTCAATTATAACCATCTTATTCTCAAGATCAACTTTTTTAACGACATCACTTATTGCCGGAATTAAAATTTCCTTACCTTTCGATTCCACAACATAAACATCATTCGCAGGTAGAAGCCACACATCCGTTATCACACCTATTTTGTTCCCATTCACATCACAAACCTTTAAACCGATCAAATCATGCACATAATAAGAATCCTCGGGCAAAGGAACAAGTTCCTCCTCAGGTATATAGATAAATTTTCCAGAGAACGATTCAGCTGCAGTTCTATCGTTTACATTTCTAAATTGCAAAATAACATCGTCATCACGTAAGAATGAGCTTACAACATAGTGTTCCTCAACTTCAATTGGGTTATCACCAATGTAAACACGCTTTAGTTTTTTAAATCTCTCAACAAAGTCAGTTATCGGCTTCACACAAACTTTCCCTTTAAGACCATAAGGTCCTAAAATTTTACCAATTATGCACAAATCTCCCATAAAACCTACAAGCTCTCTACTTAAATTTAAAAGTCGGCATCTTAAACTTTTCCTTTGGGGGATGCTTCCAGATTCGTATGAAATACTTAACCTTACCGCGAATCAAACCCGTATCATCAAATCCTTCAGTATATAATAACCCAAACTTCGGAAAATCATATCTTTTCCTAATTCCTTCTTCAATCACATCATCCATCACTTTCAAATTTTTCAACTTTTCCATCAACTCCTTCGATTTCTCAAACATTTCACAACTTTGTTTCTGTAACTTCAGCGCCTCGTTAAACAATTCTTGAACTTTTTCATAACTCAAAATCGAATCCGGAAGCATAGCCCAACATTTTGCCATATCCTCAGCTCTTAAACTCACAAAACTCCCTATACCGAAGAAACACAATAGAAGCGCAAATTTTTTAATCATTGTTTGCCTCACTCCGTCACTTAAAGTTTGAGTGAAGCAACCTCAGAATTAAAAATACCTCATTGCAAAATTTCCAGCACCGCTCTCTTACCCTCTTTAGCAGCAACCGCACTCAACAATACACGCATAGCGTTCGCCGTCCTCCCTTTCCTTCCAATTACCTTACCAACATCATCCCGTCCAACCTGCAATCTAAAAATCACACGATTCTCTCTGTCCTCCATCGTGATCTTGACATCTTCGGGTTTGTCAACCAGATGTTTTGCAATGAATTCAAGAAATTCACGCATTTTTCAGCCCTCCATAATGTTTCAGTTTATAACCCGGAGGGCGTCACCATCAAGAAATTAACCTTCCTGAGATGGCGCCTCTCCTTGCTCAGAACCACTCTCTTTTTTCTGCTTCTTCCTTAATCTGCTTCTTTCCTTCTTTTCCTTTTCTCGCTTTTCTCTGTTTACCTGAAGCTGAAGCCATTTCTCATACTCCGCCTGAATAAATGCCTCATCCTTACCTTGCTTCATCAAAGACCACTTTAACCATATTCCCTTTCTTCTCAAAAGAGCTTTAACCGTATCAGTTGGAATCGCACCTTTTTTAAGCCAATGTATCACCCTGTCCTCCTTAATCTCAATTTGCATCGGCTCCGGAAGTGGGTTATACCATCCAACTGATTCAATATATTTTCCATCTCTCGGCTCCCTTGAATCAGCAACAACAATTCTGTAAAAAGGTTGTTTCTTCTTCCCAAATCTTTGCAACCGAATCTTTACAGCCAAATCTCTTTCTCTCCTTTTGTTTTTAATTTCAATTAAAGTGGGAGTTTAAAACCCTTAAACCTTCCACGATTTAACTGCTTGATCAACTTCTGCATCTCCTCAAATTGCTTTAACAACATGTTCACATCTTGAACCGTGGTTCCACTTCCCATCGCAATTCTCCTCTTACGGCTCGCGTTAATTATTTGTGGCTTTCGCCTTTCCTCCGGAGTCATTGAGTTTATTATCGCCTCTAACTTAACAAGTTGTTTCTCATCTATATCAATATTCCTCAACGCACTTCCAATCCCTGGGATCATACTTAACAACTCCCTCAATGGTCCCATCTTTCTTATTTCTCTTATCTGATCCCTAAAATCTTCAAGCGTGAATTGATTCTTCTTGAGTTTTTCCTCGAGCTTCTTTGCTTTTTCCTCATCAACTTGCTTTTGAGCTTTTTCAACAAGGGTTACAATATCACCCATTCCCAAAATTCTCGAAGCCATACGATCGGGGTAAAACGGCTCAAGGGCATCAAGCTTCTCACCAATGCTTACAAATTTTATCGGCTTATTTACAACAGCCTTAATTGAAAGAGCAGCGCCACCACGAGCGTCTCCATCAAGCTTTGTCAAAACAACACCATCAAAATTCAACCTATCATTAAATTCCTTTGCAACATTAACTGCCTCCTGACCGGTCATTGAATCGACAACGAAAAGAATCTCGTGGGGCTTTACAGCTTCTTTTATCCTTTCGACTTCACGCATCATCTCTTCGTCTATATGCATCCTTCCAGCAGTATCAATTATAACAACATCCCTATAATTTTTCCTTGCGAAGTCAACAGAATTCACCGCAATTTGAACGGCGTCCACTCCTGAATCCATTGAAAACACAGGAACTTGAATCTGCTCGCCCAACTGTTTTAGTTGCTCAATCGCAGCTGGACGATATATATCGGCTGCAACTAAAAGTGGATGTCTACCTTTATGCTTTAAATGGTTCGCAAGCTTCGCACAAAAGGTTGTCTTACCAGAACCTTGAAGTCCAACTATCATTATCACAGTTGGCGGGTTTGGGGAAAATTTTATATCCGCACGAGTCGAGCCCATCAAGTTCACAAGTTCATCATAAATAATCTTTATCAACATTTGCCCCGGCGTAATGCTTCTCAACACCTCCTGTCCAAGCGCTTTTTGCTGAACCTTTTCAGTAAAATCTTTAACTACCTTGTAATTAACATCAGCTTCAAGCATCACACGCCTTACCTCACGCATCGTCTCAGCGATGTTAGACTCAGTAATCTTGGCTTGTCCACGAATTTTCTTAAAAAGCAGTTCGAATTTTTGGGTTATTTCCTCAAACACTTTTCTCAAATTTTATCTTTGAAATCGGAAAGAAAAACTTTCCTTTTTGCCTTGCAAATTTACAAAAAATCAATATCTTTTACAAAATGAGAAACTTAAAAAATTTTCCCTGCTCGCTTTAGCCAGACAAAACAAATTAACGATAAAGCTTGAAGCCCTACTGAAAAAACAATCAAATAAAAAATCGAAATCTCATACAATCGCCCAATTGCCAATCCCCCAACAAACCACGCAACCCCAAATAAACTATGAAATATCCCATAGGCTAAACCTCTTTTTTCCATCGGAACTATCACCGCTATAGCCGACTTCATAACCGTCTCATGAAATCCCATCACTATACCCCATAAAACCACCGAAATAACAACTGTTATCAAACTCTCCCAAACAAATGCAAAAATCGAAATCGGTATAACAAAAAAAGGAACAAGAAAAAGTATTCTAAGCCTAAATTTATCAAACAAGCTCCCAATTATAAGTCCAACTACCGCATCAACCGCCATAGCCACTGCAAATAAAGTTGAAATTACTTCATCAGACACAATTTGAATTTTTTTGAAGTGATAGGATATAATCTGAAAATGTGGATAGCCACACACTGTAAGCATAATGAATAAAAGATAGAGATAAAAAGTCTTGTCAAGCTTGTCGTTGCTCAAACTTGTGCTTCTGGTTTCAAGTGTTTTCGAATCCGGATAACTCGCCATTGTTATAAAAAGCATCAAAAGGGATAAAACAGCTGGAATCCCAAGGGATAGAAAAGCCAAAGAATAACTTTTACTTGAATAAATCACTCCAGCGACTAATAACGGTCCAACAATTGCACCAATCTGGTCAATTGCCTCATGTAATCCAAAACCTTTTCCATATCCAATGCTTGAAGAAGCATAAGAAAGAATTGTATCCCGCGCCGGGGTTCTTATAGCCTTGCCAAACCTTTCAGCAACAATTAGAACAGATGCAATTTCCCAACTTCCAGCGAAAGCAAGCAACGGCACTGCAATGAGATTGATAAAATATCCTACAATCGTTATCGCCCAATATCTCTTCGTTTTATCCGCAACATAACCAGAAATCAAACGAAATCCATAACCGATCAACTCTCCTAACCCGCTAACTAAACCAACTATCGTCGCACTAGCACCCAAGGTGAATAAAAAAGGACCGATAACTCCTCGGGCTCCTTCATAGGTTATGTCCGCGAACAAACTCACGAGCCCAAGAAATATAACAACTTTGAAAGCCTTCCTTACCTCAATTTTACTTTGCATGTTGCTAATTTCATTTAAATTTTTATTGCTATCCTAGAACCTTTTGATTTAAAATAAAACCCCCGCCTTTTAGCCGTTTAACAGCCAAAAGGCAGGGTTATTCACAAAAATATCCTAAACTTTTATTTCTTCAAATACATATCAAGCCAATCAAAAACGGTCGTCCACCACAACTTCGCATTTTGTGGTTTTAAGATATGATGTCCCTCATCTGGGAAATAAAGCATTTTCGATGGAACTCCCATCCTTTGTAAAGCTGTGAACATCATAAACCCTTGGCTGACATCAACTCTGTAATCGAGCTGTCCATGAATCACAAGTGTTGGCGTTTTAAAATTCTTAACATAATAACTTGGCGACCATTTCTTATACAGTTCAGGGTTCGTCCATGGCGTCCCTTTAAACTCCCATTCTGGAAACCACAACTCCTCGGTTGAACCATACATACTTTGAAGATCAAATACGCCAGCATGCGAAACAAGGCATTTAAATATACCTTTATCATTATGCCCAGCGATCCAATTGATCATGTACCCACCGTAAGAAGCTCCAGCAGCACCAATTCTATTTTTGTCAACGAAATCAAAGTTCTTTATGACATAATCAACACCTTTCATTAAATCCTCAAAAACTTTCCCACCCCAATCTCCACTTATCTCATCTGTAAACTTTTGCCCGTAACCCGTTGAACCGCGCGGATTTATCATCACAACGACATAACCTCTCGAAGCAAACATTTGAGCGTTCCATCTATAATGGAAATGATCAGCCCACATCGACTGTGGTCCTCCATGAATTAGAAAAACAGCGGGATATTTTTTACCTGACTCAAAAAATGGCGGTTTCAGAATAAACCCATGTACTTTTGTCCCTCCAGCACCAGCAAACCAAAAATCTTCAAGCGCGTTCATCTCAAGTTGTGCGAGCAAAGAGTCATTATGATGTGTCAACTGAATAACTTCAAAGCTTGCAAGATCAAGACGATAAATTTCAGCTGGCTTGTTTATCGATTCTCTCTTAAAAATTAAGAATCTACCATCAGGAGTTATTCCAATTTCTGTGTTATAGCTTTTCTCCGTTATCTGCTTAATTTCCCCAGTTTCAACATTAATCCTATAGATTGAATTATAACCTTGATCCTCCGCAGTGAAAAATATAAACTTGCTATCTGGAGACCAAATAACTTCTTCAACTGAGCGATCAAATTTTTCTGTTAAGTTAATCGTTTTTCCAGTCTTCCTTTCATAAAGCATCAATCTATATTTATCGGACTCAAAACCAGCTCTAAATTGTGCCCTGTAGGCTATGTATTTTCCATCGGGTGAATAAACCGGCTGATTATCATTTGCTTTATTTGTAGTGATTCTTTTTATATTTCCACCCTCTGGAGTAGTGATAAAAAGATCATTGTTGGTGCTTATAGCAATCATCGTGTCGGTATTCCGAACAAAACAAATCTCCTTCCCATCTGGTGAAAAAGCGTAATCAATTTTTCCGCCAAGATCTATCGGTGGCGTATCGTAATCTCCGGGTGTCACATCAACAATTCTCCCAGTGTTAACTTCAACTGTGAATAAATGGCTTCTTTTATCGTCAATCCACCTGTTCCAAATTCTAAATGGCAACCTTGTAAAGAATTTCGCCTTAACTTTGCTTGCCTCCCTCTCTTTTTCTCTCTTTGAATTACAATCATTATCGGGACAATCGGGATAAACTTGCGACACAAACGCAAGGTATTTTCCATCTGGCGACCATATAACACCATCGGCACCAAGAGCTATATCTGTCATATTTTTAACTTCACCGGTTTCAAGTTCAATGACATAAACCTGTGGTTCTCCATCACGCGTTGATATGAAAGCGATCTTCTTTCCATCTGGAGACCACGCCGGAGAATAATTTGAGCCTTCCCCTTTTGTTAACTGTTTAATTTCTCTTCCATCAATTGAAACAAGGTAGATATCCCTCTGCCCTTTGTTTTCCTCCATGCTGTAAGATGTAATAACGTAGGCAACCCATTTTCCATCAGGTGAAATAGTTAGATTTGAAATCCTTTTCATAGCCCAAAGGTCTTCAACTGTTATAGGTCTTCTTTGAGCATACAATGGTGAAATGAGTAAGATAATCAGAAGATAAATTAAGGTGAGATAAAATTTCCTCGGCATGGTTAAAAACGATTTTGTTTTTGATACGGCTAAATTTTAATCAAAATTAAAAACTAATCCAACACTCTTGCAAAATGTCAACAAAATTTATATATTTTAGCAAAAACTAAGATACCGTAAAGGAACTCAAAAAAATGAGCCAAGCAACCCCAAACATCGCAACTTTGACTATTGTGAATTTTGTTTCTTACCGCGTTTCCCTCCGATTTAGTCTCAACCACGCCAATTATTTTGCCCAGTGGTGGCGTAACCACTGGGCTTAATATAAACTCCACCCCCAAAATCAGCCATATTTTTCACAACTTACATTTTTAAACAAAAAAACCAACATAAAAATGGAGGTGAAAATATGATAGTTGTTATGGAACCTGATGCAACGGAGGAAGAAATTCAAAATGTGATAAAAATTTTAAACGAATATGGTTTTGATGTCCACCGTTCAACCGGCGTTACAAGAACTGTACTTGGTGCGATAGGAGTAAAACCGGAATTTGATCATAGAAATATCCAACTTTTACCGGGCGTTGCGGAAGTTTATAGAATAACAGAACCATATAAACTTGCAAACCGTGCTTTCAAGCATGAAGGGACAGTTATAAACATAAATGGTGTAAAAATAGGTAGCAACATCGAAGAAATAGTCGTGATGGCTGGCCCATGCGCTGTTGAAAGCGAGGAACAAATATTCATAATAGCCAAACATGTAGCTGAACAAGGCGCTAAAATCTTAAGAGGTGGTGCATTCAAACCCAGAACTTCGCCATATTCATTTCAAGGGCTTGGTGAAGAAGGATTGAAACTTTTAAGATCAGCCGCTGATGAATACGGACTGCTTGTTATCACCGAAGTTCTTGATACCAAAGATATAGAACTTGTTGCAAAATACGCAGATATACTTCAAGTCGGCGCAAGAAACATGCAAAACTTCCCATTATTAAAGGAACTTGGCAAAATTGATAAACCTGTAATGTTAAAAAGAGGATTTGCTGCAACAATTGAGGAATGGCTCATGGCTGCTGAATACATACTCGCTGGAGGAAATCACAATGTCATACTCTGCGAAAGAGGGATTAGAACCTTTGAAACATCCACGAGAAATACGCTTGATATAAACGCAATCCCAGTTATACACAAAAAAAGCCATTTACCAATTGTCGTCGATCCATCACACGCAACGGGAATAAGAGATAAGGTTATACCTGTGGCAAGAGCTGCAATCGCAGCGGGAGCTGATGGATTGATCGTTGAAGTTCATCATCAACCAGAAAAAGCAAAATCAGACGGACCTCAATCTCTCTATCTTGAGCAATTCACACAACTTATGAACGAAATAAGAAAAATAGCAGAGGCGATAGGAAGAAAAATCCAATAAATTTTACCCAAACTATGACATTTAGAAAAATCTCAATCATTGGAACCGGCTTAATTGGCGGGTCAATTGCCCTTTCTTTAAAACAATCAAAGGGATATGATTTTATAATTACAGGGTTTGACATTGATCCGAGCTCCCTGGACATCGCACTTGAACTTGGCGCAATTAATAAAAAAGCCAACTCAATTGAAGAAGCAGTAAATGATGCCGATGTTGTTTTCCTATGCACACCGATCAAGGAGATCTTACAACAAATTCATATAGTATCAAAGCATGCAAAATCTGGAACGATAATAACCGATGTCGGGAGCGTCAAAAAAATTGTCTTGAAAGAGGCTGAAAAAATTAAAAATGATGTTTATTTCATTGGTGGTCACCCGATGGCTGGATCAGAAAGAAAGGGTATATCTTCCGCAGACCCGTTTCTCTTTGAAAACGCGGTCTATGTATTATGTCCAAACTTCAATGTCCCGATAAAGGTTGTCAATGAATTCATTGAACTTATAAAATTAACAGGCGCAAACATAATCTTGCTTGATCCCGAAATTCACGACGGAATAGCAGGATATATCAGCCACCTACCACAATTAATCGCCGTCCTGCTCGTCAATACAGTCGGAAGCATGGGAACAGATTACCTGTCATTATCAGGAGGCGGATTTAAGGACTTAACACGGATCGCATCAAGTCAATTTGAAATATGGCATGATATAATCTCATTCAACAGAGAAAAGATAATTGAAGCGCTTGACAATTTTATTAACGGACTTAGTAAATACAGGGAGATTATTAAATCCAACAAAATAGGTGAATTAAAACCCGAGTTCGACAATGCTTTTAAACTTCGCAATGAAATCCCATCAAGCCGAAAGGGCTTCCTTAATGTCTTGCACGATGTGTTCATAATGGTTGAAGATAAACCAGGTGTTTTAAGTAAAATCTCAACCGCATTATACGAAGGTGGATTAAACATAAAAGATATCGAACTCCTGCGTGTAAGGGAAGGGATAGGCGGAACATTTCGACTTTCGTTTGGAAGTGAAAATGAAGCAAAAAAAGCCACAGAGATAATAAGCAAATTAGGCTATAAAATTTTTACGAGATGATAGAAAAAGTTTTAAACATATTTAGAAAAAAGCTTGAACAGAGGGAAGAATTTGAAATAAAAATAACACCAAGAACTTTGGTCGTCCTATGCGGGGTTGCTGGAAGCGGTAAATCAACATTTGCTAAAAAATTTTTTAAGCGAACTCAAATAGTATCATCTGATCACTGCAGAGCCATGATCTCTGACAATCCAGCAAATCAAGCGGTATCAAAACATGCCTTTGATCTGTTTTATTTCATAATCGAGAAAAGATTGCTCGTCGGGAAATTAACAGTTGCGGATGCGACATCGCTTTCAAAAGAAACAAGACGACAGTTAATTGAGATAGCTAAAAAATATGGATTTAAAGTTGTAATAATTGTCTTTGACATCCCACTTGAAATTTGTATAGAAAGGGACAAGAAAAGACCAAGAAAAGTCGGGGAGCAAGTTATACGAAATCAATATGTAAATTTCATTGAAGCAAAAAAATCAATTCCAACCGAAGGGTTTGATGAGATTTTCATTTTAAACGAAAAAACGCTCGACACAGCAATCGTTAAGGTTATCCCACCTTACACAACTCCAAACAACTCTGCAAGCCTTTGATTTTTCTTCAACACAACGATTAAAAAATTCTGCAATGAGTAAACTTCAACTGCAAAAGCAGGAAATCCAAGAAATCCAAGTAGTGGCATTTCAAAAATCCTCGGACCTGCAAATGGAATGGGCACAGTATAAATCCATTTACCAATAGCCCAATAATTCCAGAATTCCCAAAGCACACCGCATATTAAACCAGCGAGAAATAGAGAGAATAGCGTCGTCAATTTGCCATTCTCAAACTCTTTGAACAAACTTTCCCCTCCAAGTTTGTAATTCAACGGCTCAAGAAGAAAAGCAAAACCAACCCAAACTAAAGCAAAAAGATAAGAAGCTACTTCGGATGGTAAAAGCAAGGGAACAATCAAAAAGATTAAACCTAAAGCAAAATAAACCGATAATTTTTTATCCGTCGGCTTCGATGGTTTTTTGCTCACATTTTTAAAAATTGGCTTGATAAGTTGATTCGTCTCAAGTATGGCAGGAAAAATCGTCGCAAACGACCACACATAACCAACAGTTCTCGCGAGCGCACTTTCAGGCAATCCAATGTAATACCAGTTTTTAAGATGAAAATTATACGCTTCAAAAACAGCATATAACCGACCACGGCAACATAATTAAAAATTCAACCGTCCGAGTTTTAATTAAGGAAGTTTTGTAAAGTTTGAAATTCAAGGCATCGATGAAAAGGATGTACCCAGTCCAAACAATCGGGGTGAAATAAATTCCAACAATTTTAACTTTAAGAAAAAGCAAAACCTCAGCGATCAAAATTATAAATATCCCCAAATACCCATAAAACGGCATAACTTCTAAGTGCTTTATTTTTCAATATCGTCATCTTATTTCCACTTCATTTGACAGTTCATTTCTATCATCAGGCTTTATCGGAAAATGTTGCAAAAGTATTCCACCGATCTCATCAAGTCCTTCCATAATTCCTTCAAGATATTTACCCTGCTTAAACTGTTCAGCTATTTTATCTGCGATCTTTGGCCTTGTTTCGTTTTCGCCTTTTTCATTTATCCCTTTATCCGCCAC
>NZ_CZVS01000024.1:0-28581 GCF_001535985.1 Candidatus Kryptonium thompsonii
CAAGATCTGGGGACAAAGGGAATTCAGCTAACATTGGGCTTATCGCAAGAAAGCCTTAAAAAATAGCCCCGGACCCGCATAAAAATTAAACACGCCGTCTTTATATCTATCAATCTCAGAGATGTTGAAATTATAATGCCCCTGTGCAAAGAAAGCATCATTGAATCGCCATGCAAATAAAAGATCTGCGGAATTTGTCTTTGATAAAAGATATTTCCCTGTTATCCCAGTTGGAACGCCAAGGTAAACACCAAGACCAAGTTTGTTTTGCGAGTTCGAGATAAAAGGAAATAAAAAGAACAAAATTAACAGCCCAATCCTTTTCATGTACTTTTTCCTTTTTTAAAAAGTTACCAAAAGTTGCAAAATTTTTCAAATTAAAACTGCCGGTGGGACAAATTAATACTTCGGCATATTGGGGTCAACTTTTTCAATCCAAGCGTCAATTCCGCCAGCAAGATTTTTGACCCTTGTAAAACCTAACTCCCTTAAAAATTGCACAGCCCTTGCACTTCGCCCTCCCATCTTGCAATAAAGCACAATCTCACTCGTCTGATCCAGTTCATTAACCATCTCCGGAAGTTTAGAAAGTGGAATTAATTTGCTTCCGTGAATTCTGTTAATTTCATACTCGTGTGGCTCGCGAACATCGATCAAAATTATGTTTTCGCCATTTTCAAGTTTTGCTTTCAATTCCTCAGCCGTTATCTCGAAGCCCGACTCATGGAGAATTTGTTCGGGTGTAATTCCGCAGAATGCTTCATAATCAATTAACTCCTTAATCGTTGGATTTTCACCGCAAACTGGGCAATTCGGATTTTTTCTCAACTTTAACTCTCTAAAACTCATTTTAAGAGCGTCAAACAAAAGTAATCTCCCAATCAATGGCCTTCCAACCCCGAGAATTAACTTTATCACCTCAAGCGCCTGGAGCGTTCCTATGATCCCTGGTAAAACTCCAAGAACTCCACCTTCAGCACAGCTTGGGACGAGCCCTGGTGGAGGTGGCTCCTGATAAAGGCAACGATAGCAAGGTCCTTTCTCGGCATAAAAAACAGATACTTGCCCTTCAAACCTGAATATGCTTCCATAAACATTCGGTTTCTTCAAAAGGACGCAAGCATCGTTAACAAGATAACGCGTTGGGAAATTGTCTGTCCCATCAACGACGATGTCATAATCCTTAATTATCTCAAGTGCGTTCTCGCTCGTGAGACGTGTCTCATAAGTTTCGATCTTAACATTTGGATTTAAAGCGGAAAGTTTTTCTCTTGCCGATTCAAGTTTAGATCTACCCACATCTTTTGTGGTGTGAATTATCTGCCTTTGAAGATTTGAAAAATCAACGACATCAAAATCAACTATCCCAATTCTACCGACCCCAGCTGCTGTAAGATAAAACGCAAGCGGAGAACCAAGCCCTCCCGCACCAACTATAAGAACACTTGCTGATTTCAGCTTCTTTTGTCCCTTAAGTCCAACTTCAGGTATAATCAAATGACGACCATACCTTAAAAATTCCTCACGTGTCAGTTCAACATTTTCAACATCAAGATTTAATCCGAAATTTAAAATTTCCTCCACCATGATTTGATAAAATTCTTTGTTTTCAATTTCCACCAGCAATCGCTGGAATTATACTTACAACATCACCTTCGCTTACTTTTGTATTTTCACCATCAAGATATCTTATATCCTCATCGTTAACATAAATGTTGATAAAACTTCTCAATCTGCCATCCTCGGAAAAAAGATGTCGCTTCAACTGCGGATATCTTTCTGTCATATCTTTAAGCAATTCTCTTATAGTTTGTCCTTCAACTTCAATTGTATCTCTATTTTCAGTATATGGTCTTAACGGCGTTGGGATCGTAATTTTAACAGGCATTTCCGTAATTAAATTTTATTTTTAATTTCGATTTTCTCAAAATCAAACCCGCTTCTATCTTCCTTCAAAAGCCAACTTTTAACTTCGCCTGTTTTTCCTTTTTCAACAGAGACAATTACATAGGATAAAAATGGAAAAGCATGTTCCCTATCGTAATCAGATGGCATCGCCGGATGGTCGGGATGAGAGTGATAAAATCCGATAATGTCATAACCTTTCGTCCTTGCATATTTTTCGGCATTGATATAATCCTGCGGCTTGATCAAATATCTTCTCTCTCTTTCGTTCTCTTTTGAATTTTCAACTTTTAAAATTTCAAAGACAAATTTCTGCAAGCCATCAAGCTTCCCGATCAAAATACCGCAACATTCCTCTGGATACGTTTTCTCTGCGTGCAACTTTATCTCCTCGAAAATTTCATTTGGTATTTCTATCACTCGCATTTTATAATTTTATTTTACTTGCGATATTTTCTAAATATGCATCTGCATCCCAAAACTTTTCACTTATATATTTTACCCCTGAATCTGGGAAAACCGTTACGATTAAGCCTTTCTCAATCCTCTGCGCCAATTTTAAACACGCTGCCATAGCTGCTCCTGATGAAACTCCCACGAGAAGACCTTCTTCCCTTGCAAGCAATTTGACCATCTCATATGCTTCCTCAGTCGAAATTTCAATGGTTTCATCTACAAGCTCTGGCTTAAAAATTCCCGGAACGATCGCTGTGGGCAGATGTTTTAAACCTTCAATCCCG
Organism: Candidatus Kryptonium thompsonii; assembly: GCF_001535985.1. Taxonomy (NCBI): domain Bacteria; kingdom Pseudomonadati; phylum Candidatus Kryptoniota; genus Candidatus Kryptonium; species Candidatus Kryptonium thompsonii. The sequence goes on from NZ_CZVS01000024.1 coordinate 2,646, forward strand.
TGAAGAGGGAGATCGGGCTGAACCGCTATGGTTTTTATCTCAGGATTAAACTCCTTCAGCCTCTTCGCCGTTCCAACGAATGTCCCAGTGGTTCCAAGCCCAGCGACAAAGTGGGTAATCTTACCTTTTGTTTGATTTATAATTTCAACCGCTGTTGTCTCATAATGTGCACGCCAATTTGCTTCGTTGTTATATTGATCTGGATAAAAATACTTATCTGGATCACTTTCAACGATCTGCTTCACAACTTTTTGTGCTCCATCTGTCCCCTCAAGAGGATCTGTGAGGATAAGCTCAGCTCCGTACGCTTTAAGGATTCTCTTCCTTTCAATGCTTGCATTACTTGGCAGGGCAAGTTTAACTTTATAACCAAGGATAGCTCCTATCATTGCATAAGCAATTCCGGTATTTCCACTCGTTGCGTCAATTATGATTTTATCCTTGGTTAAAAGCCCACGTTTTATCCCGTCCATTATCATGTAAAAAGCGGGCCGGTCTTTAACCGAACCCCCGGGGTTGAACCACTCCGCCTTTGCGTAAATTGAAACTTCCTTTAAATGTGAGGTTATTTTCTCTATCTTTATAAGCGGGGTGTTCCCTATTTTTGATAAAATTGAAACGCGCATCTATGTTAAGCAAATATATCTCTTTGTTATGTCTACAATTACAATCCGACTTCATTAGAAAAACATTTTTAATTTTGACCTTACTCTAAGGTAAATTCTATAAAAGAAAACCTATTTCTTCTTGGATTTGTTCCTGAAAAATTCAACGAGCAACCTCACTCCAACTCCAGAACCACCTTTCGGCTGATAATCATATTCTTTATCAAGCATCGCGGTTCCAGCGATATCAAGGTGAACCCATGGATAATTACCCACGAACTTTTGTAAGAACTTTGCAGCGGTTATCGCTCCAGCCCATCTTCCACCCGTATTTTTAACATCTGCAACATCACTTTTTATAAGTTGATCATATTCGTCCCAAGTCGGAAGTGGCCACACGCGTTCATAAGTTTTTTCTCCCGCCTTCTTAATTTCTTCCATTAGTTTTTCATCGTTTCCAAACATACCGGTTGCGAAATATCCAAGCGCTACAACACACGCACCTGTTAAGGTCGCAAGGTCAATTATCGCGGTTGGTTTATATCTTTGAGCATACCCAAGGGCATCCGCAAGTATAATCCTGCCCTCCGCATCTGTATTGTCAACTTCAATAGTTTTGCCGATGTATGTTTTTAAAATATCACCGGGTTTATATGCAGAACCGCTGGGCATATTTTCAGTCGCTGGGACAAGCCCGACAAGATTAACGGGCAATTTTAACCTTGCAACGGCTTCCATAGTTGCAATCACAGCAGCTGCCCCAGACATATCCATTTTCATCTCATCCATCCCTTGTGCTGGCTTAAGCGAAATACCACCGCTGTCAAATGTTATACCTTTTCCAACAATTACATATCTTTCGTTGCTTCTTGGATTTCCATTATACTCCATAATGATGAATTTGGGCGGTTTTGAACTTCCGGAGTTCACAGCCAACAATCCACCCATGCCAAGCTTTTCAATTTCAGGTTTATCAAGAACTTTAACTTTATAACCATATTTTTTACCAGAGTTAACTGCTGCCTTTGCAAGCGTCTCAGGATAAATTTCATTCGCAGGAGCATTTGCAAGGTCTCTGGCAAAATAAACAGCACTGCAAACTATATCAGCAACTCTAATCCCTTCCTTTATCTCGTTTGATTCCTTTTCAGAAAAGATGTTTACCTCTTTAACCTTCTTGTTCTTCTTTTCCTCATCGGTTAAATACTTGTCAAATTTGTATAGCGCAAGAACCGAAGCTTCAGCTATTGATTGTGCGAAATAGTCAAGCGTCTCATTAATTTTATCTTTAAATAGCGAATAATCAGGAAATTCAATTGCAATTGTCTCAGACTTCAGGCTTTGAGCTTTTTTAGAAGCAACTGCACAAGAGCGCCGTAATTTTTCGAGTGTTATTTTATCTCTTTCACCAAGACCTACAAGTATTATTCTCTTTGCTTTCATCGTTGAATTCGTTGGATAAAGCACGGCAAGTTCTTTTTCCTTCCCTTTAAAATCTCCCGCTGATATTAAAGCGTTAAGCTGACCGTTAAGAAATTTATCAAGTCTATTTGTCGTTTCCTTAAGTAAATTTTCGTCAGAGAAAGTAAATGAAATTATTGAATCTGCCTTAACAGTGGTTATCGTTCCTTTTGAATACTTCAACTTCATTTTGCAACCTCAATTTGTTTTTCAAAATATGCGTATTTTTCTGCTTTTTGAATGACTTGGTTTATAACTTCATCCAGGGTGATGTTATACAAGCGTGCCCCGGCTGCATTTTTATGCCCATTTCCGCCAAATTCTTTAGCAAGTTCATTTATCGGTATCTCACCTTTCGATCTGAAGCTTAATTTAATTCCATCTTTTAACTCAAGAATAAAAATAGCCACCCTCACACCGGCAATTTTCAAAATTGATTGCACAAAACCGTCGGTTTCCCACTCCTCAACTCCGTAATTTTTAAGCATATCTTGGGTGACGACTATATATCCAAGCCTTCCATCATATCTCGTTTCAAGCTCTGAAAGACACTTACCAAGAAGTTTAATTCTTCCCAAAGAACTTTGTTCATAGACCTTATCATAAATCTCAACCGGATCTGCTCCAGCGTCAAGGAGGTCCGCAACTATGCGATGTGTTTCAGAATCAGTCCTGGGAAATCTAAAGGAACCCGTATCAGTCATGATTGCAGTGTAAATTCCAGTTGCAATTTTTTTATCTATTTCAAAACCATCGAAAGACTTTATAAGCTTATAAACAATCTCGCCACTCGCAGGTGCATCAACATCGATCAAATAATAATCGGCAAAATCTTGGGCTTCAAGATGATGATCAATTATAATTTTTATCGCTTTGCTTTGAAGCACATATTTCTCCATCGTTTTCAACCTGCTGGACTGATTCATATCACATATGAAAATGACATCAGTATTCAAGATTTTTTCTATCTGATCAAAATTTTGTTCGTCAAAAATTAAGAACCTATTTTCTGGATCAAGGAATTTGTAATTACCCGGTGTTTCACTGACATTTATAACAACCGCCGATTTCCCAAGTTTTTCAAGAAAATATAAAAGAGCTATTTCACAGCCAAGTCCATCACCGTCCGGGCTAACATGCGTGGTGATGACAAAATTTTGCGAGCTTTCTATAATCCGTCTAACTTTATCTATAGGCAAATTTTTATTTTGCATCTGAAAAAGGGCACTAATTTTGTTTTTAAATTTGTTCAAAAAATTTATGCTAAAAAGGTGAAACAAACAAATTATGGGTGGGAAAAATGGAGGGACTTAAAAGCGGGAAAAAAAAAGCGGGGCTTTGAAGCCCCGCCTTAAAAATTATGTGTAAACCGTTAAGAATGTTTCAACAAGCTTACGTTCATAATAGAATATGCCTTTACCCATCGTCTCCTCAGTCCAAACAATTGGCTTTGCACCTGGATCGTAGAGATATGCAGTGTATCCGCCGAAAGTTTCAATTCTATTTCCAAATGGATCAAAGAAATAAATACCAGAACCGCGCGTTATTCCATGACGCCCTGGACCCCAATCAATTTTAACATCGTTCATAACCATTATATCTGCTGCACGGAAAATATCCTGTGCACTTGAAATATGAAATGCAAAATGATGCATACCGGCTTCTCGCCCAGGCACAATGGCAAGATCGTGTGGTTGCTGTCTTGCTTGATATAACCATGCAGCTATTGGTTGACCTTCATTATTCACAATATATTCCGTCGCTCTAAATTCAAGCACCTCTTCACAAAACTTTATCATCTTCGTCGGATCAGGCGCTGTAATCAATGTATGGTCAATCTTGGGTGGATTTATCGCATCTGATTTCAAGTCCCTTGGCCATGGATCTGGGCTTTCCTTAGGGAGATAATTCCCTGGGATTTCAATTTCATTGAAAATTTCAAAAGTATGGCCTGAGGGCGTTTTAAATCTCAAAGCTTTACCACGTTTATAATCCTCTGGTATAACCTCGTAAGGAACCTCGTATTGCTTTAACTTTCTCTCAAAATAATCAACATCTTCAGGATCAACCGTCCTGAAAGCTGCTCTTACCATCCCAGCCGTATCCGACTCAGTCAATATAACGCTATAAGCAAGCTGATCATCCCATGTTTTCAAGTATGCCTTATTTCCTAATCTCTCAACTAAACGAAGCCCAAGAACATTTGTGTAAAAATCAAGCGCATCGTCGAGGTCAAGTACCTTGACCTCAACATAACCCAAACGAGAAATTCTGAATGGCATGGCGCACCTCCGTTTTTAATTTTTAAAGATTTGCCCTTGTTTTAAAAAGAAATGAATAAAAGTCATCATATCGGATAACTTTTACCATCGACCCATCAATTAAGCTTATTTCCAAGTCCTCAAGTGGAACAGCTCTACAAGAGAGACAAAATCCACTCTCTTTTTCTTGATCTGTAAGCATAACCTTTGAAACCCTACCGAAATCAACCTTCCCTTTAACTTTGATTTTACAAACTCCACAGCCACCTTTTGTGCAACCGTGCGGTAATTCAATCCCAGCCTTTAACGCAGCGTCAAGGATTGTTTCACCAGCTTTACATATAAAGCTTATTCCATTAGGTATAAGATGTATCTTAAAAGTAACTTCGTTGTTCATACCTTTACTTCATTTAACTTTTTGAACAATTGAAGCACCAGCCCTTGCGATTTCCTCATCTTGTTGAGCAGTGGCACCACTTACGCCTATTCCACCAATTATTTGCCCATTTAACTTTATTGGCAATCCACCACCGAAAATTATCAACCTTGGCGTGTGCACTATTCCATATAAAAGCGCTGGTTCATCTTTTATCAATTTATACCATTCACTCGTTGGGATGCCAAAGGCAACCGCAGTATATGCTTTGTCTTGCGATATGCCAATGCTCAAAATCGGCGCACCTGTCATCCTCCTGAACTCAACTAAGTTTCCACCATCATCAACCACAGCAATACATACACTAACTCCATATTTTTTAGCTTCCTCTTCCGCTTTATTTACTATTTCTCTCGCAAGTTCAGATGTTAAAACATATTTGCTTTGAGTCAACATCAGGAACCTAATTTAATTAGTTTTATAAACAAGAAAGACTAACGACTTAAAAAACTCTTCACAAGCTCGTTAAATTCATCTCTCTTTTCAATTTGCGTCCAATGCCCGCAATCACCAAAAATATGAAGTTCAGCGTTTGGCAATTTCTCAAAAATTCTCACACTAATTTGGTAGGGTATAACTTTATCAAGCTTTCCATGAATTACAAGGGTTGGCACTTTTATCTCACCTAACCTATCTTCAACATCCATTTCATCGATGTGCTTTTGATAAGGTGGATAAAACATTTTTTCATATGTCTCTTGAAATCCCGGTTGAATTGATGCTTCATATCTCATACGAATCAAATCTTCGCCGACAAGTGATGGATTACTTGAAAGAGCCTCAATAACTTTTCTCATATTCTCGATGCTTGGCTTATACCCCCAGACGGTTACAAGCCCATTCGTTATAGGGAACTTAACACCAACGCTTCCCATTATCACAAGCTTTCTGATTCTCTCCGGAATTTCAAGTGCAACCGCAAGGGCAATGGCTCCCCCCATCGAATTACCAACAATGTTAACTTCTTTAAGATCAAAATGCTTGATGAAGTCAATGACATGCTTGACCCTATTTCTATGAGTATATTCAAAATCTTTCGGCCTTTCGGTATACCCAAATCCAACTATATCCGGAGCAAAAACCTCAAAACCGTTTTCAGCAAAATATGGCAATGTCAATCTCCAATTCGCCCACGCAGAAACTCCGGGACCTGAGCCATGAAGAAATACAATTGGCTTCCCAGAGCCAGCCCTATGAAAATGTGTTTTTATCCCTCCTATCACCTCATAATCGCCAACCTCAAGCTTTTTCAAATCGATCATCTTGCTTTCATCTTTGATTTCAAATTCTTGATATAATGCCAACTTTTGAACCTCCTTCAATTCTATCTTTTTCAGTGAAAAACTTCTCAGTGTAAATATCTTCAGCAAACAATCTTCCACGCATTAATACTTTTATACAAGCGTCAACCATGGGTGGTGGTCCTGAAATGTAAGCTTTGAAACCAGAAAATTTCTGAAATTTTCTTTCAAGGACTTCATGAACAAAACCAAGTTCGCCATCCCACTCATCTTCGGGCAATTTCTCTGACAAAGCAGGGATATAATGAAAGTTTGGATTTTCTCTTTCGATCTCCTCAAAAACATCTTTATCATACAAATCCCGCGTCGATCTCACACCATGAAAAAGATACATTTCTTGTTTCAAACCATTTGAGATAGCATCGAGTATCATAGCTTTAATTGGGGCAAGTCCAGTTCCACCAGCCAAAAAAAGAATTGGATTATCGAAATTTTTCCTAAAAATAAACCTGCCAAACGGGCCCGCAAATCTAACCTTGTCTCCCTCCTTTAATTCCTCAAAAACATATCCTGACCCAAGACCACCAGGTACCCTCTTTATGTGAAGCTCAATCGTGGAATTCCCATCCTTCAACGGTCTTGATGCAATTGAATAAGCGCGATTTTGCTCCGTTCCTGGAATGTAAAGTTGAATGTATTGACCCGCAAGATAAAAGATTTTATCATTCTCGATTTCAATTTGAATTTTGCGCGTATCCCGTGCGCAATCTAAAATTTCAACAACCTTACCAGTGAAGTCCTTCACTGGATAGAATTCAATTCCTTCTTCAACTTCAACATCAGCTTCAATCACAAGATTTGTTCTCGGTTTTGCGGTGCACAGCAGAACATAACCTTCCTCTCTTTCAAAATCCATCAGCGCGAAATTCGAAGCAAGACCAAAATCAACTTCACCTTCAATGATCCTTGATTTACAAGTTGCACAGGTCCCGTGAGTGCAAGCATGCGGGACCCAAACTCCATTTCTTAAACATGCATCAAGTATTGTTTGATTTCCATCGCAACTTACTTCAACTCCAATCGGCTCTATTCTAACTTTATATTTCATAAAGTTTCAAGATTTTTTGTTTCTATGCAGGTTTAAACTTAACAATTGACTTATGTCGCAAGCCAAGCTCAGCCAATGTCTTTTCATCGCTTGGATTAAATTCCTGATCAAAATGATACCATTTCCAAGATTTCACCTTCTTAAAATCAGGATCAAGTCCGTAGAGTTGACCAAAGATTTGCGCTACGAAGTCTTTCCATTTCATATTTTTGGGAACTCTCCAAGCTGAAGCAGAGCAAAAGAAAGGATTATCAATCCAGTAGGCATACACCAAGATATCATCTCCAAAAACTTCCGCTCTATCGCGAGGGGGGAACTTGTAATTGTAAAGGGCTTTAACGGGCATTTTAAACCTCCTTATTTATTTTTCTTTTTAAAAGGGCGGGTTAGAATTACCCGCCCCAATTGTTTGAAAAGTTATAAACTAAACAACAACAGTTGCCATGTCTTTATGCCACTCTTTCCAATTCTTGTAATCTTCGGAGACAAAGTAATCGAAATTGTCTGTCTGGATATTATACCACTTCAAAACTTGCGGTACAACATCATCTGGTCCTTTCGGTGGCTCAGCAAAGCAATTACCCTTATAAATCTCATGAACAGGTAGCCATGCTTGAACATATTTCTCTGGTTCTTGTTCAAATATCCACTTGCAACCATCGGAACAGAAATGATAAATTTCTCCTTCATACTCAACATATCTCTGAACAAAATTATTTGGATCATCGGGATCTGTAAAGCCCATCGGTATCTGGCAAACTTGACACAGTTGTGGCAAACCGATATAATAGAATCTGTCCCCTGGAAGTGGTGTCTTCGCTTGTTTTGCCTTTTCATATCTCCAACGATAATACTGATTAAATGTCCTTGGATATTTCTCCGCAAGCCATTCCATTTCCTCTTCTTTCGGAATCCATGAATGGAAAGCAGCTGCAAATGTAAACGAGAACAAGATCCAGTAAACATCATGCGATAAGAATTCCTTCTCCTTGATTGATTGCTCCATATGCAACGGTGGTCTGATCCCATACCTTTCAAGATCCCTGAATAATCCTTCAAGAATCTGATCCTCGATGTAAAGTTCAAATGATTCCTTCCACGACATAACTCTCTTCGGAAGCATATAATCCATCATAGCCCCAACGAGAGATGTCAACCTATAACCACGCCACCACCATTTGTCAATCCATCTTTGAATTATTGGAACATTATCCTCATGTTGTTCAAGCAAGAACTTCACAACTTGAAGTCCAAGTGTCATATGTCTTGATTCATCAGATTGCGCGCTAAATCCAAATGTCATCGTCGGCGTATCGCCGTTATATGCTGCCCCCGACATAAACGGAACGAAAAGTAGATTAGTAAGGGCATACTCAAACGAAAACGAAATTGCGGTCACATACTCAAATGGACCAGCTGTGACTGCGTCATCAAAATAAGATTTCGGAACGCTTAAATACCAAACCCTATCATGCATAAGCGTCATCGAATGAAAACCATCGTAATATTTGTTAAAGTTGCTTCCTGCGTGAACTTCAATTTGCGTATGCCTTAACTCATCCATCGATTGGAAAAATGCTGCCGTCCTTGGTCCAGGTCCTGGCAAATGTCTTGCTACGAAAGCAAAACCGCGATGTGCCATATACTCAAGCGGTGTAACACCTTGAATAAAAAGCTTAATTGAATTCAAATATCTTGCATCAGAAAGGGTCAAATGACCTTGATTCTGAATGAAGCCATCAAGAATTGCATAAAAACGCCTGTCTTTCTCAGCCTGATATTTCCAATATGCTTCAACAGTCATTCTGAATGGATCCTCCCACTTATTCCAATCCTTAATTTTAATCCCTTCATATTCAGCATAAGGATAAATATCCTTTTTGCTCACATAAGTTGGCTCCCAGTCCAACCCACGCGTATAGATATGATACTTTTGAGCCAGTGTTAATTTCTTTTTAGCCATAGCCTTGCACCTCCGTTGGTTTTTGTTTTTAAACTTTTTACATATGCGTGTCCCACTGAATGACTATTTTTTCATCATCCCACTCAGCGAAATTTCCAGAATACGAAATTATAACAAGGTTAAACTCCTGCGTATCCCAAGGACGCCCCATAAAGCTTTCAACAGTCTCACGCTTGATAGTAAGCTTATTTGAATGCTTGACCTTGTAATAGCCTGGAAATTCATCAACTTTTGCATCAGGATTATCCTTTAAAATTGCCCGAAGAACATTATAACCTTCCTCTGTCTTCTGAAGGTCAACCGATACGAACCTTTCTCTCTTTGTTTCTACTGCTACCATTTTCGTACCTCCCTTTTAAATTTTAATGTTTAGGCCAAGTTTACCATAAACCTCACGCGCATGGTTTAACACATTCTCCTTTGCTTTTTTGAAATCACCTTTTTTCTTAGGCATCTTAAATACATCTGCAAATTCATCAATTGCTTTCGAAATTTGTCCAGCGTAATAATTTAGTTTTGACTCAATGAATTTCCTGTTGTTCTCCCCATAATTTGGGTCGGAAAGTAAAACCTCAAAAAGCTTTTCCGTCCACCGCATATTATCTTTGTACATATCATAGAAATACTTGCTAAAGAATGAAAAAGTTGTAACTCCATTTTCAACAGCGAGATTATCAAGTTCAATGTGAACGAGGGGATTAACAAACACATCAATTGCAAGATTTTGTCCTATCAAAACCTCACCCCAATCTTGAATGGTTAACAATTTTTCAACATACTCACGCAAAGGTTGAAAGATTTTGTCCTCAAGCCATGTCTTTTTAGCGTTTTCAAAAATATCTCCATCAGGCTCAGGAAGCTCAAATGCAATCCTCGTTATAAGTTGAGCATTGCCATACTTATCACATGCGTTAAATTCCGCACATTGAGTTATAGAAGTTCCATAGCCAAATCTCGCAACCCCAACCAATAAAATCCATCCTGCATATTCAAGATGTCTCAAGGGTATGAAATATCTGTTAAAAACCTTAAGCCAATCCTCATTCACCTTCTCAAAAAGCCCGCGCTCCTCGCAAAACTCAAAATACTTATCAACCGCCTCATAATTTTTTGCTCTTGTTGCATTGTAAGTATAATAGTAATACTGCCTTGGGTCAAGAAAAGAATAATAATCTGTCAACTTTAACTCAGAATAATTCACATCAAAAATCTCTACCCCCTCTCTCCATGTTGGGCGATAATGAAAGTTCTCTCTCTGCTGAATATCAACCGTTGCTTCTTCATACCTCGAAGCCGGTCTGTTTCCATAACGCTTTAGGAGATAATCAAAAGCTAACCGCTTTGGTTCGATTACCTTTTGTTTGATCTCATATTGTACAGACATGATAGCACCTCCGTTTTTATTTATTTTTGCTTTTAACTTTACTTAACCCGTTCTTAGCTCTATATTCCTCGATTGGCAACCCAGCAACAGCAAAATTTTCCTTATCAACTTCATTTATTATCACCCTGACGCTCTCCGGCTTAACATTTAATGAATCAACAACTGCATCTGTAACCTTTTTGATTAACTTTCTTTTCATCTCCGAGCTTCTTCCAGAAAGCATGTGAATTATCACTACTGGCATATAAAACCTTTTTATTTTTTCACTATATAAGTTGAAACTTCCCCAACTCCACATATTGACACACGGATAAAATCACCTTCTTTAACTTCAATAGCCTCAGTTATACTCCCGGTAAGAATTATACTTCCAGCCTTTACCTTTTCTCCTCGCTTTGAAAGGAATTTTACAAGTTGAGAAACTGCTATAGCGGGATTTCCAAGCACAGCCCCCAAAGCCCCGGTTTTTTCAACAACACCGTTCCTCTCAAAAATTACACCCGATAATCTCAAATCAACCTCGCTCGGTTTTTTAACGTCAGAGCCAATTACAAATCGCGAAGCTGAAAAATTATCAGAGATGACATCAACCAATTCAAACTTAAAATCCTTATATCTTGAATCAACAAATTCAATCGCTGGAGCAACAAACTTCGTCGCCTCAATAACCTCATAAGGTGAAACATCGCCTGACAAATCTTCACCAATTATAAAGGCAATTTCAGCCTCCGCCTTCGGATGAATCACATCATTTAAATTAAGTTCACCCCCATCATCTATTTTCATATAGTCAAAAAGATAACCAAATCCAACAGTTGAAATCCCCATTGATCTTTGCTTGGTCCTAGTTGTGAAAGCAAGCTTATACCCAATGATTTTGTCCCCCCGAGATAATTTAAGTTTGACAAGTTCCCTCTGGATAAGGTACGCCTCATCAATACCTATTTCAGGGTGTATCTTAACGATTTGTTCTGCTTCTTTCCTCTCAATTTCACATTGGTGCAGATAATTTGCTATTTGCCTTAATTTGCCATTTTTATTTTTTTCTCTTCTCTTGGGCATCTTTTCAAATCCTTTATTTAACCTCAAGTTCATTTTTCAAGCCATTTGCAAGTTCAACAGCAACGTCAATTATCATATCCTCTTGTCCTCCAACCATCCTCCGTCTGCCAAGTTCAAACAAAATATCCCTTGTGTCAACGCCAAATCTTTGTGAAGCTCTTTTCGCATGGAGTAAAAATGACGAGTAAACCCCAGCATAACCAAGCGATAAACTATCTCTGTCAATCACAACTTCAACTCCTTTCCTTTTCATCATAGGTCTGACAATATCTTCAGCTGCGTCCATAAGTTTATATAGGTCGCAACTCGTTTTAATTCCGGCTTTGTTGAAAACAGCAATTAAAACTTCAAGTGGTGCATTCCCAGCGCCTGCACCGAGCCCGCAAAGTGACGCATCAATTCTATCAGCCCCACTTTGAACAGCCGCAAGTGAATTCGCAACACCAAGCGAAAGGTTATTATGCGCATGAAAACCAACTTGACAATTTAAATTATCCTTAAAAGCCTTGATTCTATCAGCTACATCTTGGGGTAACATCGCTCCAGCGGAATCAACAACATAGACACAATCAGCCCCCGCGCTCTCCATAATTTTTGCCTGTTTCACAAGCTCATCAGGTGAGATCATATGAGCCATCATTAAAAATCCAACAACATCAAGTCCTTTACCTTTTGAATATTCAATATGCTGAATTGCTATATCAGCCTCGGTGCAATGTGTCGCTATCCTCACAACCTTGACGCCAAGGTCAATCACAACTTCAAGATCTTCAATTGTTCCAATTCCCGGCAGAAGCAAAACATCAAGTTTTGCATTTTTTAACACACCTGCAACAGCGGATATATACTCAGTCTCGGGATACTTCGAAAAACCGTAGTTTATCGCATTCCCCGCAAGCCCATCACCGTGAGAAACTTCGATTATATCAACCCCAGCCTCATCAAGTGCTTTCGCTATCTCCACCATATCTTCAATTTCATATTGATGGGACATCGCATGCATCCCATCGCGAAGGGTTACATCATTTATGATAATTTTTTTACCTTCCATTTTTAATCTCCAATTGTTTTATTGGACAACTGATTTTTCCCTTAAAATTTTCTCCGCAAAAAGTTCTCCAACTCTAAGAGCTGCCGATGTCATTATATCAAGGTTCCCTGCATACTTGGGCAAGTAATGCCCAGCCCCTTCAATTTCAAGCAGAATTGTAACTTTATATCCACGTTTGAATTCACCATACCCAGGTATTCTTATCGGATATTTATCAAGCGGGTCAAATATTGGCTCCGATTTTAAATTATACCCTGGCACATATTTTTTCACCTCATCAACCATTTGATAAATTGATTCACGAATATCTTCGCTATCGCATTCATCCGTTATCGTGTAAACCGTATTTCTCATAATTATTGGCGGTTCAGCTGGGTTCAGAATTATTATCGCTTTCCCTTTCCTTGCTCCACCTATAACCTCAAGACCTTTCGCTGTCGTTTGAGTGAATTCATCTATATTCTGCCTTGTCCCAGGTCCCGCACTTTTGCTTGCAACTGAAGAAACTATTTCGGCATAATGAACCTTAACAACTCGTGAAACCGCATAAACCATCGGAATTGTTGCCTGCCCACCACATGTTATTAGATTAACATTTAACTTGTCAAGGTGTTCACCTAAGTTTACAGGTGGAACCACATAAGGACCCAAGGCAGCCGGAGTTAAATCAATTGCAATCTTACCAAGCTCTTTATAAATCGGCGCATTTTGAATATGGGCTTTAGCACTTGTGGCTTCAAAAATTATATCAACCGCATCAACTAAATCTTTCCTCTTTAAAAAACCATCTATCCCCTCATAAGTTGTCTCTATTCCAAGTCGCTTTGCGCGCGCAAGCCCATCAGAATTTGGATCTATACCAACCATCATAACTGGTTCAAGATTCTTCGAATATCGCAAAATTTTTATCAAAAGGTCAGTCCCTATGTTCCCACTGCCAACAATTATACACTTAACTTTGCCATTTTTATATTCAGCCGACATTTTTGAATTAAAATTTTATTGGGAAATATTCGTCTATGTCGATTTCTTCAGGTGATTTTATCTTCAATCTCACAAGATGTTTCAAGTATTCGTTAATTTTATTTTTATCTTCTTCGCTATCTGCGACAAGAACAATTTTATTTTTCACCCTGAAATCCTCGAATATCTCGTATGGCATCACAAGGTTTCCTGACTCAAGCCAGTCGGAATAATGTGAAAGACGAAATTCAACAAACCTGTCAAGAAATCTTGTAAACTTTACATACATTGTTTAACTCCTATTCAAATTTCACACTTACACTTCCAAGTTTTTGAATAGATACTTTGAAAAAGTCACCTTTCTTTGGAACCACAAGTTGGGCAAGCGCCCCCGAAAGAACAACCTCACCAGCTCTTAAATATTCTCCAAACTCTGCAAGTTTATTTGCAAGCCATGCAACAGCTTTTACAGGATTTCCAAGTGAAGCTGCACCAGCACCCGAAACAACAACTTCACCATTTTGCTCAAGTATCATACCAAGACATCTAAAATCAAGATTATCCACAACTGTCTTCTTCCCACCCAAAACAAATAAACCCGAAGAAGCATTATCAGCGATCGTATCTTGAATCCTTATCTTCCAGTCCTTAATTCTACTGTCAACAATTTCAATCGACGGGACAACAAATGCAGTAGCTTTCAAAACATCCGCCACTGTGACGCCAGGACCCTTTAAATCTTTTTCCATAACAAATGCGATCTCCCCTTCAACCCTCGGCTGAATTAAACTGTCAAGTTTAACAACGCCCCCATCTTCAACATACATCGTGTCAAAAAGATAGCCGAAGTCGGGCTGATTTACATTCAACATTTTTTGAACCGCATAACTTGTAATGCCTATCTTCTTCCCCTTTATCTTCCACCCATTTTTCAACTTCCTATCAACATTTTTAATCTGTATCTTATACGCATCTTCAATCGTAATATTCCCATTCCTTGATGTTAAGGGTTCAATTGGCTTTAAATTCACTTCTGCCCAGTATAATTCCTCGGCAAATTTTTCAATATAATCGGGCATATTTTGATAAAGTTTATTTGCGTCTATCACGGAAACAAAGCTAAAAGAACAAATTCACAACTTTATGCATACATTTTTCAACTCTGTGTAGAACTCAAAACTATAAATTCCGCCCTCTCTTCCAATTCCACTCATCTTCATTCCACCGAAAGGCGTTCTCAAATCCCTCAAAAACCATGTGTTAATCCATATAACCCCAGCTTCAATTTGTGCAGCTACCCTATGTGCTCGGGCTAAATCCCTTGTCCATATAGTTGCGCTTAACCCATAATGAGTATTGTTTGCTCTTTCAATTACTTCTTCCTCGGCATCAAATGGCGAAACGGTTACCACTGGTCCAAAAATTTCTTCTTTCACCACTCTACAATTATCATTTAACCCCACTATCACGGTAGGCTCAAGCCAATTGCCAGATTTAAATTTTTCAGGAAGGTGCTCAGGTGTTTTGCCCCCTGTTAAAATTTTTCCTCCATCAGCGACCGCAATTTCAAGGTAGGTGCGAACTTTATGTAAATGTTCCTCACTTATCAAAGCCCCCATATCGGTTTCGGGATCTAATGGATCACCAACTTTAACTCTTTTAGCTCTTTCCACAAGTTTCTCCACGAATTCATCGTAAATTTTTCTCTCAACATAAATCCTTGAACCACAAAGACAAACCTCACCCTGATTTGAAAAACTTGATTGAATTGTCACATCAAGCGCCTGCTCAATGTCTGCGTCAGCAAAGATTATATTTGGATTTTTCCCGCCAAGTTCAAAAGATAACTTTTTCAAGTGCTGGGATGCAGCTCTCATTATTGCCTGCCCTGTTGTTGTTTCCCCCGTGAGTGAAATTAACTTAACATCTGGATGAGAAACTATAAATTCGCCAGCAGAATTTGGACCAAACCCATGAACAACATTTAAAACACCATCTGGAAGCCCAGCTTCAGCTGCGATTTCAGCAAGCTTTGTCGCAGTTATCGGCGTAAGTTCAGAAGGTTTTATTATACAAGTATTACCGGCAGCAAGACAAGGAGCGACTTTCCAAGTCGTGAGCAAAAGCGGAAGATTCCAAGGCGTTATAAGACCAGCAACGCCAACTGGACGCCTCAAAACATAATTTATTGCACCCCGATCATCCGTTTCATAAAACTCTGTATGAACATATTTTGCAAATTCAGCAAAAAAGGAAAAGTTATAAGACGCCCGCGGCACCTCCATCCCCTTGGCAAGCTTTATAGGCTTACCAACATCTATCGACTCAAGATAAGAAAGCTCATCAAGTTTGTTCATAATAAGCTCAGAAATTCGCATCAAATACTTGCTTCTCTCTTTAACTGGCATCTTGCTCCATACTTTAAAAGCCTCAACGGCAGATTTAACTGCAAGCTCGACATCCTCCTTCCCACTTTCAGGAACAGTTGCTATAACTTCATTCGTCGCAGGATATTTGCTTTCAAATCTTTTACCACTTACAGAATCAACAAATTTACCCCCAATGAAATTTTTTAACTCTAGAATTTTGTTTATTACTCCACCTTTTTTATCCGTTAATTCATTTACTACACTCATTAGATAAGCCTCCAATTTACATTTTTTAACTCTTCTGAAATTAATCTCGCAGTTTTAATTACATGCTTTGAGTATTCTTCATAAGTTGTCTCATTGATTCTACTTGATGGACCTGAGATACTCACCGCCGCTATTACCTCCCCATCGCCGTTGAAAATTGGCGCAGCAATGCACCTTAATCCATCTTCAATTTCTTCATTATCAATCGCATATCCGCACTCTCTTATTTTCTTCAATTCTTCAAATAAATCTTTCTTATTCGTGATCGTATTTTTCGTAAATTTTTTCAATCCCTTTTCCTTTATAATCCTCTTAACATCTGATTCAGGTAAAAAGGCAAGCATTGCCTTACCAAGCCCCGTGCAATGTGCTGGTAGTCTTTTTCCAACTTCTGAGATAATTACAAAATTTCTATCGGCGATTATTTTATCAAGATACACAACCTCGCCATTTTTAAGCGTCGCAAAATGAACAGTTTCATTTAAATACCAATGCAAGTCCTCAAGATATTTTCTTGCTCTATCAACCATAATTTTTTTCAATGAGACGCTATTCCCAAGCTCATAAAGTTTAAGACCTAACCTGTATTTCCCCGTTTCATTATTTCTTTCAATGACCCCAACTTTCTCCATCGAACGAAGGAATCTATGGACAGTGCTCTTATGCATTTTCAAAATTTTACTTATCTCCCCAACGCCAAGCTCAAATCGCCCCCCGTTCTGCGAGAAGACAGACAAAATCGCGAATGCTTTCTCGATTGAACTATTTTTTTGTGCGATGCGCATGCTCCTTGAGCTATTTGTTCTGAAATAAGATAAAAAATCTCCTAATTTGTGTCAATAGTTAATAATTTTACTGTTTCACTATGTAAAACTCAGTTTTGATAATGGGAACAAAAAAATTAAAGCTCCCCGCTCCTTATTTTCCCCCTTAACTCTTGAAGTTTTAAAAGAGCTTGAAGTGGCGTCATATTGTCAATGTCAAGATTTAAAATCTCCTGCCTTAATCTATCATCGTTTAACTCAAATAAACTTATCTGAAACTTTTGCATCAACGCCTCTTTCGAAATCTTCTTCTTTACCTTGCCCTGTGGTGTTAGCTCCTTCTGCTCTAGATTTGCGAGAATTTCCTTCGCTCTATCAGTAACCTCCTTCGGCAATCCAGCCATTTTCGCAACTTCTATACCATAACTGTGGTCCGCATATCCAGGGACAATTTTATGCAAAAATATAACTTTATCCCCAACCTCTCTGACATCCGCTTTAAAATTCTTTATCCTTGGGTATAGTTCAGCGAGCTCATTCAACTCATGATAATGTGTTGCAAAAATTGTCTTAGCTCTTACTCTTGGGTTCTCATGAAGATACTCAGTTATTGCCCATGCTATCGAAATCCCATCAAAAGTGCTTGTCCCACGGCCAACCTCATCCAAAAGTATCAAACTGCGAGGTGTGGCATTGTTTAAAATATTCGCCATCTCGTGCATTTCAACCAGAAATGTGCTCTCACCCCCAGCTATGTTATCCGAAGCCCCAACCCTTGTGAAAATTCTATCAACAATCCCGATCCTAGCATAACTTGCCGGAACAAAACTCCCAATTTGAGCTAACAAGACTATCAAACCAACCTGCCTCAAAAAAACGCTTTTACCAGACATATTCGGACCAGTAATTATTAAAATCTGATTCTCAGAATTATCAAGCCTAACATCATTTGGAACAAATTTTTCTCCAGGTGGCAAAATTTTCTCGACAACCGGATGTCTCCCCTCTTTTATTTCAATCACATCGCTATCGTCAACGATAGGACATGTGTAATTATTTTCAACCGCAACTTCAGAAAGCGAGACAAAACAATCGAGCATTGCTATCAACTGTGCATTTTTCTGAATTGATTCTGTATATTCGGAAATTTTCTCCCTCAATTGATTGAAAAGCTCAGCCTCAAGCGCAGCCATCTTCTCTTCGGCAGTAAATATTTTCTCCTCATACTCTTTCAATTCCGGCGTAATAAATCTTTCGGCATTTACAAGCGTTTGCTTTCGTATATAATCTGGTGGGACCTTATCAAGGTGTGCCTTTGTTATTTCAATGTAATAGCCAAAAACAGAATTATAATCGATCTTTAAACTTGGGATCCCGGTTCTCTCCCTTTCCTTTTGCTGCAAACTTGCTATAAACTCTTTGCTTGAACGACTTATATAACGCAATTCATCAAGTTCCGGATTATATCCATCCCTTATAACTCCTCCATCTGCGACAGTAGCCGGTGGATCATCAACTATCGCAGATTCTATTAATGCAATGATATTTTCAAGCGGATTCAAAAGTTTATATATCTTCTGAAGTGTTTCTGACTTGACCTCGGCAAGCAATGACCTTATCTTAGGAATTTTCTTAAGCGACTCTTTCAAACTTATCATATCTCTTGGATTTGCCCTGCCTGTCGTCCCTGGAAGATGAGCACGAATTGCTATCCTCGATATCAACCTCTCGATATCACCGATCTCAGCGAGAATCTCTTTGAGTTCTTTTCTTAACTTTGAGTTCTCATAAAGTTCCTTAACTGCTTCAAGTCTTTTTTGGATCGGCTCAAGTTTCTTTAAAGGTCTTAAAACCCATCGTTTCAAAAGACGTGCCCCCATCGGGGTTTGGGTTCTATCTATAACTGAAAAAAGTGTGCCATAGGTTGTCTCACCTAAATATGAAACCGCTATCTCAAGATTTCTCTTCGTGGCAGGATCAAGTATCATATAATCGCTCACATCGAATCGAGAAATTCTCTTAATATGAACCAGCCTCGTCCTTTGGGTATCTTGAAGATAATGCAAAACAGCCCCCGCAGAAATTATTCCAATCTCAAGATCATCTATACCAAAACCTTTCAATGATTGAGTTTGAAAATGCCCCGTTAAAATTTCAAAAGCGTAGTCATATTTAAAAACCCAATCTTCAAGCTTCGTGAAAGCTGGTTTGACTTGAATTTCTCCAAAAACTTGTTCGATGATATCTTTATGCGATTTACTGTATAAAATTTCACTTGGAGTTATAGTGTCAAGCAAATTAGATAATTCATCGATTTTAACCTCGGTTGTATAAAATTCACCTGTTGATACATCAGCGAAAGCAACTCCAACTTTATCACCTTTAAAAAATAAAGCGCAAACAAAATTATTTGCCCTATTGTCAAGAAGTTTATCGCTAACAGCAACGCCCGGAGTGACTATCTCAATAACATCTCGTTTGACTATCCCCTTTGCTAACTTTGGATCTTCAAGTTGTTCACAAATGGCAACCTTATATCCTGCCTTGACAAGTTTTGGAAGATATGTATCAAGTGCATGATGTGGAAACCCTGCAAGCGGCACATCAGCAGCTGCACCATTTGCTCTTTTGGTTAAAGCTATACCCAAAACTTTGGCTGTTATCTTTGCATCTTCCTCAAACGTTTCGTAAAAATCGCCCATTCTAAACAAAACTATAGCATCTGGATATTGTGCTTTTATCTTACGGTATTGCCTCATCAATGGCGTTGACATAATATCGAAAAAATTTTATTTTATTTCCTCCCGTACCTCATTTCAAATTCATAACTCCTAAATACCTTCACTTCAGGATATTCCTCCTGCAAATAAAGTTCAACTTCCGGTGTGAAATGATAACCAACTATAAAAACATAGACATCGGCATTTAGATAACTTCTCAACCTTTCTCTCTTCTTGACAAGCTTATCAACCTCACTCTTACTTGGCCTCGACTTGCATTCACCGATCACATAAACCTTTTCACCATTTCTTCTTCCCTCAATATAAATGTTGACCTCATCATATCTCCCATCCGGATAGACAATGTTCTTCCGCCCTACTACTTCGGCTTCAATTCCATATTCATCTCTTGCAAACTCCTTCATCATATAAAGCATAACCTTATCCTCAAGCCCATATCCAACTGTATCAGAAATACCAGCAAGTATCTCCCTTGTCCTCTGATGCTCAGCTATAAGTTGATTTAATCTCTCCTCAGTCTTCCTTTGTGCCTCAGCAAGCTGATCTACCCTTTGAGCAAGCGAATTGATGCTCTCTTCAGTCTTCCTCTGTGCCTCAGCAAGTTCATCCACTCTTTGAGCAAGCGAATTGAGCCTCTCTTCCGTTTTCCTCTGTGCCTCAGCAAGTTCATCAACTCTTTGAGCAAGTGAACTGAGCCTCTCTTCCGTCTTTCTCTGCGCCTCAGCAAGCTGATTTATGCTTTCCCATACCCTCTTAAAATTCTCCTCAGTTGTCCTCTCAAATGCATCCAACCTCTCCTCAGTTCTCCTCTGCGCTTCAGCAAGCTGATCTACTCTAATTGTGAGTTGATTTATAGCCTCCCATACCTTCCTAAAGTTCTCCTCGGTCATCTCTCTAAACAATACAAACTCCTCTTGTGTCCTTCTCTGCGCTTCTGCAAGGGAAAGAACATTTTCACTAAGTTGTCTAACTATTTCCTTCAAACCCTCGAAATCATCTCGCTTCACATATGTGATCCGGATCCTTTCGTCAACTAACTTTGTTATTTCCTCAATTAATTCCGGAGTTATCTTTATGCCCTTCCTCTGCTTTCCCATCTGAAGTTTGCGATTTGAATTTCTACTTTTTTAAAGTTAAAAAAATCGTTCCTAAAAAAACAACTTTCTAAACCTAAAGTACCACACCTCAGATTTGTTGATTTTTTTCTTCTCTTTTTTTAATTTTAAAAAAAATTCACTTCGCCCCTGTAGCTCAGCATGGATAGAGCAGCGGTTTCCTAAACCGCGTGTCGCAGGTTCGAATCCTGCCAGGGGCACTATCTCAAATCAGCAAATGAACATTCCCAATATAAACTCTTTTCAAGCCCCCTGAAATCGCTGCATCCACACATTCCCTCATCAACTGTTTTGATGTCACTGGGAGATCGCAAAGATAAAACTGCGGATAAAATGCAAGCAAGGAGTAGGGGATGTTTTTATCAAATTGAGCTATGAATTTGGCAATTTGATAAACCTCTTCAGCATCGATATATCCGGGTATAACAAGTGTACTTGCAACAACAAGTGGGGGGCTCGGGACGTTGACTTATAAATCGACAAGCAAATTCAAAATTTTCCAATGTCCTACGATTACTTACACCGCACAAAGCTATATTTAAGTTTTCATTGTATGCCTTTATATCAAATTTTATACAACCACCTGACTCAAGAGATAACTTAACGGCAACCTCAAGAAATTTCTTATTCATATTTCCGTTCGTCTCCCAACAAATTCGAACATCGTTTCTCTTTCTCAAAATTATCTTTGAAGCATTAATCGCATGAACCACCTGCGTAGATGGATCCCCACCGAAATAACAAACGCAAAATGTCTCATCATCAACGACATCCGCAAGCCCATCCGCAGAAATTTTTCTCGCCCTTTTTATATTTGTCTCCCTGAAATGCCAATTTTGACAAAATAAACAATTGAAACTGCAACTTCTGTAAAACACAGCTAAATTCTTTTTCCCGCTTTGCTTTGAGCCATCGCAAACCCAGCTAGCAACACAATTCGTTGGCAAAGGATCAAAATACCAATCAAGTAACCCATTATTTGATGTGCCAGCAAGATGAAATAATTTTCCTCCAAAATTCACTCGCAATCCACAATACCCAACTTCACCCTCAGATAAACTACACTCGTTGCCACAGATTTTACAAGTGACACTTTTATCAAAAGTTGAATGTGGAATTTGAGAAGGAAGGTTAAATTCTGCTCTCGTTTGGGCGTGAAATTTAAGAATCTTCTCAACTACATTGTCTTTATTTTTGCGTATACAATTGATGCAAGCATTAAAAACCTTTGAAACAAAATTTCTTTCACCACAAATACTACACGGGCTCATATAAACCGGGCGGGATAAACCCGCCCATAAAATTTATTTTTCAAAAACCTCGTCAACCGACATTATTCTGAAATTTTCCGGCTTGGCATTTAACCTATACTCTTGTATTATCTTATCCTCCTCAAGAATCGACTGTGACACGGGGCTTACATAAGATATTGGGCTTGGCTTATTTGAAACTAAATCCTGCATATATGACTGCGCATCCTTCGTCACAGCAACTATTTTGATGTTTTCAAAGTTAAGATATTTCCTTATCGCATTGTTAACATCCTCAACTGTTAACTTGGGAAGTTCCTTCTGAATTTTATCAATGAAATATTCAATCCCATACCAATCGGAGTCCATCATATAGCCAAGCCGTCTGTTAAGAGTTTGGACCCACAACTTCGAATAGTTCAGCAAAAATTCCCTCGTCGACTCGAAATCTTTTTCACTTAACCCATTCTTAACCAAAATCTCAAGTTCCCTTATCGCCTGCCTTAAAACGAAATGCCTATTTTTATTTTCAACGGGCCTTATCCAAACGCTAAAATATTGCTGTCTCCTTGGTATGTTTGGAACTGGAAAAGTTGAACCGCCATCTTGGACGAAATGCTCAATATACGAGTAATCGCCATAGTTTAAACCACGCTGACCCCTTATCTTTTGCATCAAAATGCCATTGAAAGTTCTATGTTCCCCAAAGTATGAATTTGCAACCATCAAAGCGTAGAAATCCTTATGAGAGCGATTAATTGAAATTGGAAATCCAAATGATATCGCCGTTGAGCGTGTTTCCTTCTCAATCAAAAGAAATTCAAGCCCATTAATTTTCTTCGGCTCCGGCAACTTAACTGGCTCAGGTTTCCCCAAAGGAAGTTTTGAAAAATCTTTCTTTATCTTTTGAATTAAACTTTTTGGGTAACCGCCAGCAATTCCAAACGTTATATTACCTTGCGTGAAATATTTTTTATAAAAGTTTTTCACATCCTCCAGCGTAATGTTGTTTAATCCCTCAACAGTTCCAAACTCCGGAGAATGATAAGGATGATCTTCGTATATAAACCAAACAAGGGCTTGTTTCCCAAGCTCTTCATCATCCCCGCTTCTTATCGTTGCTCTAATGTAGTTTAACAACAAATCCTTATTTCTTTTGAAATCTTGTTCATCAAACCTTGGATTTAAGATCAAATCGGAGAAAATTTTGTAAAATTTTTCAAGGTGATCTCTGTGGACCTCGCCAATTATAACGCTGACCTCTTTGTCAAATTGATAACTTATCCTCGCTGCCCAAGGGTAAAGTTTTTCTTGAATTTCTTTGTATGTTAGTTCCTTGGTCCCACCCTGCGCAAGCATTAAAATTGTCAAAGCATTTAACCCCTCCTTCCCCTTCGGATCATTCACAGAACCCGTCCCAATCATTACCCTGAATGTTATTATTGGATAATTTGGACTGTAAAGCTCTTTAATCTTTATCTCCGAATTTTTCGCCGATGAAATTGCCACTGCTAACAACATCAGTAAAATTATTTTGCTTGCTTTCATTTTTTTCTCCTCCGTTAATGTTACTATTGTTCTGTTCTCTTTTGTGAAGTATTTTTTTACTGCATTCATTACATCCTGTGGGGTCACTTTCTCATATAACTGATAAAGTTCGTTTACAGACTCAGGATCACCCGTCAACTGGAAGTAATTTCCAACTACATAAGCGACAGTATTTGGATTATTAAGCGACATAGCAAAAGAATATTTAAGATATGATCTTATCTGCTCAAGCCTTTCTTTGGGAACAGGTTTTGTTTTTAACTCTTCAATTGCATTAAAAATTTCATTCTTCACAGAATCGATTAAATTCTCATTTTTAATTCTGGTCAAAATAGTGAATAAAAACGGATCTCTTCGACTTGGTGCTCCACCTTGAATGAAATCAACCCACTGCTTTTCAATTACAAGTTTTTGGTAAAGCGGAGCAGTTCTGGAAAAAAGAAGCTCGGAGACGAAATCAATGGCAGCGCGCTCAATATTTTTAGTTGAAAACTCTGGAACATGATAACCTATAGCAAGGTAAGGCAATGTTTTACCCTTCCACCCGATATGGCCAACTCTCTCTTCCGTCTGTGGTGGCTCAACAGGAATTTCAGGTTTGTAATTTCCTCTTTTCCATCCACCGTAATACTTTTTAACAAGTTCGATTAACTTCTTTTGGTCGAAATCACCAACGACAACAATTGCACAATTTTACGGGCGATAATATCGATCAAAAAATTGCAAACTATAATCGTATTGATTCGGCATATCAAGTATGTCTTTTAAAAATCCTATCGTTGTATGCTTATAAGTGTGGGTCGTAAACGCAAGATCTTGAAGCTTTTCGTAAAGGGGAAGGAACGGACTTGAAGCACTTTTGTTATACTCACCCAAAATTGCGCCCGCCTCGGTCTTGAACTGCTCCTCTGTGTACTTCAAGTTCATAAAACGATCGGACTCAATATCGATGATTGTCTCAAGCGCATCACTACTT
The DNA here is from genome assembly GCF_001535985.1 of Candidatus Kryptonium thompsonii. Taxonomy (NCBI): domain Bacteria; kingdom Pseudomonadati; phylum Candidatus Kryptoniota; genus Candidatus Kryptonium; species Candidatus Kryptonium thompsonii. Next base: position 27,211 of record NZ_CZVS01000024.1, read on the forward strand.
GCAACAATGTGATATGCTGTCCAATCAGCAGTTGTGAAAGCATTCGAATCAGCCCCAAGCCGTTTTAAAATATCGTTATAAACCTGTTCCGGATATTTCTCCGTCCCACGAAACATCATATGCTCAAAAAAGTGAGCAAAGCCGGTTTTCCCGGGCTCAACTTCATTCCTTGAACCAGCTCTGACAACAGTGTAATAAGCTATTATCCCTGGCGAATCAAAAGGAACGGAAAGCACAGTTAACCCATTTTCAAGAACAACCTTGTTAATTTTGAAAGGAAAAATTTTATTTTGTGAAATCGCAAGGTTAGAGATAAGAAGCATAAGTAAAACGATTGATTTTTTCATTTTTATTTTTCGTTTTTGTTTTAAAGTTTAAAAAATCCGAAGCTAAAATCAGCAACTTAACTCAGTCAATCAAATTATTTTTCCATCGTCAGCTTAGCGTCTCGACCAAGATGTTTATTAAACCAAGCAATTATTCTCTTGCCAATATCAGCAATGAATTTTGGCTCTTGGACACCGTGCGGAGTGCGTGGATAAATTATCATCTCCGTTGGACACCCTTGCCTCTTCAAAGCATTATAAAATTCTTTACCTTGAGAAATTGGAACCCTTACATCAGCCTCACCATGAATTATCTGAGTTGGGGTCGTTACCCCCTTAACATTAAAGATCGCAGAATGCCTCATATAAACATCCAATCTATCCCAAAACTCACCTGAAAAATAATCTGGCAAGAAACTCGGTATGTCAGCTGTGCCTGTAAAGCTTATTAAATTTGTTACCCCTGCACCAACGCTTGCGGCTTTAAATCTCTTCGTCTTAGTCACAATAAACGATGTCATATAACCGCCGTAGCTCCATCCAGCAACACACAAGCTCTACGGATGCACAATCCCAAGTTCAATCAACTTATCAACTCCAGCCATTAAATCATCATAGTCCCCAAATCCCCAATCGTTATAATTCGCAAATCTAAACTCTTTACCATAACCACTGCTACCTCTTGGATTTGGTCTCAGCACGACATAACCCTCTTGAGCAAACGCCTGAATAGGATAAACCGCACCAGCCGCTGTGAAATTCTGTGTGAAAACACCAGCTGGGCCACCATGAACTAAAAGCACCAAGGGGTATCTCCTCCCCTTTTCATAATTTACAGGATAAGTGACAAGCCCTTCAATCTCAAATTTCCCATCCTTTGATTTCCATGTCAAAATTTCGGTTTTGCCCATTGGAAGTTTCGGGAAGTCGGAATTGACATCTGTTAACTTCTTCGGCTCAAACTTTTTCAAACTCGTTATATAAACATCCGGTGGTGTCTCAGAATTTTGGTAAACAAACGCCATTGCAGTTCCATCTAAGCTAA
>NZ_CZVS01000025.1:0-27800 GCF_001535985.1 Candidatus Kryptonium thompsonii
CAAGTTTATATCAGTTTGGTCATCCAGATAAAAAACATTGGCTTAAAAGTGTAACTGATGTCAAGGAGATTAACTCGGAGGCAAGTTCATTTTATAACAACGCGGATAAATCAATTGTCATAAGGGATTATGTTTTAATTGACGGGGAAGAGCATCTTATACCTGAATATGTTCCGATACCAATTGATTTGGTGCTTCATGAATTAGTTCATCACATTCAATATTTAACGGGTGGCACGGGTAGTTGGGAATTATTCTATGAGGGTTGGACTGAAGTGATGATAAATCTCATCACAGGAGATTACCTTGATAAAACATATAGAAAGGAAACAGCGCTTTCATTCTCTCTTGCGGTTGTTTTTTCCGGAAGTGAGGTAAACGCAATAAATACGATCCGTCGCTATCATACTCATACTAAGAAAAATCTCTACATTTTAAGTTTGCTGCGCAAAAGTAAACTTCTTGCTGGGACTGGACTTCAGCCTAAGAAGTTTCTTGATATGCTCAATGAATCGCTTGATGTCACGCAATTTGAGTTTCTCCAAGGGAGGATGAAATTGTATAGCTTTTCATCCTACCGGAATATGCTCGAAAGATTACGCAAAGCTCTTCTTGTAAACCATATTGAGGTTTTCCCAAAACGGAATGAAATTTACAATTTCTAACTTTAGTCGGAACTAAAGGATAGGAAAGGGTGGTTTTAATTTTAAAATTAAAAACAAAAGGAAAGGTGAACCGATGAAGAAAGTAACTTCGCTCTTGCTATTTGTTTTTTTAGTTCTAAGCATTGGTATTTCTCAAGATAAATCAACTACTGTGAAATTTAAAGTTAAGGGGGTTACGTGCGATTATTGCCTGGAAGAGGTAAAAGAGGCATTGATTAATGTTAGTGGTGTTAATTCTGTTGAGTTTGAGGAGACGAATTTCAATAAAAGTTATGGTTTTGTCAAAGTTAGTTATAATCCGGATCGCGTTGGGGTTGATAAGCTTGCCGAGGCAGTGAGCGAAGCTGGTTTTGAGACGGATTTAAAGCAAGGGGAAAGGAAAACTGCAAAAGTTGAGGGAACGGCGGTGAAGATAAATGTTAAGGGAATTGAATGTGGGGGTTGTGTTAAGTCAGTTGAAAATTCGCTTAAAAAGGTTGAAGGTGTGAAAAGTGTTGAATTTGAAAAGAAGGATTACAAGAAGAAGTTCGGAGTGGTTAAAGTTGTTTATGATCCTGAAAAAGTTAAAGTGACCGAGCTTGAAGACGCAATTGTAAAAGCTGGGTTTACCACAAATGACAAGAAACCTGAGAAAAGTCGTAAGGAAATGGAGCATTAAGATAAAATGGGGCACCTTTATGGTGCCCTTTTTAGTTTCAGTTTGGAGCTATGTGTATGCGCCAGTTATCGTCTCTTATCTCATTTCGCTTCGTTGAATGAACAAGTATATAATCTGAAAATCCCGATTTATCGACGAATACAAATTCGACGCCTCCCTCGATATTGTGGTAATACCATATCTCATACGGTTTGCTATCTACCTCGCTTGGGTGTCTTTCGTATTCATCAGGTGGGCCATACATAATGTAAACTCTCCCTCTGTCCGTTTTCCAACCCTCTTTATTTCCAACGCTGAAGTGTTGGTTTGCGTATTCAACTCTTTTGAAATATTCGATTTTCATTTCGTTGATAGGTGTGCTTTTATCGGGATCTCTTTTTACCCAAAAATCGGCAAGGAATTTTCGTTTGGCGTCTTCACCTTTTAGTTGTTTATATCTGTTAATTTCTTCCGGCGTTGCGATGTATCGTGCCATTGCAAATTCTTTATCGAGTTCAGTTTCGCTCATCCCAGCATATTCGGATGTAAGGTCGTATCCTTTTGCGATTTGAAATGTATCAGTTGGTGTTATATTCGGGTTGTAGATATAAAATCTTTTAATTGAGCTTACGCCTTTATTTTTGCTCGTGTCAATTGCAGTTAAAACAAAGCGATATGTTCCTGATGGAAGATTGGATAAGTTGACAGTTCCAGCTTCAACGATAGCGTTTGCTGCCGTCTTCATTCTCAATTTTTTCCCGCTTTTGACTACATTGCCGAACGAGTCATAAATTCTCCATTCGACTACATATTTATCTGCATCGATTGTGTTGATATTATAAATTTCCGCATAGTAGTAAAGTACTGGTAAGCCAAGACCATAAATTAAGCTTGGATTTGGTATAACTTCAAATGTGTTTTTATAAAAGATGCTTTCCTTATTGTTTGATTGGTAAATATTTGAGCAAAGTTCAACGTCGCTTAGCCATAGTTTATTTTCTGGCACTGGATTTATTAATGCAGGTATTATGAGGCTGTCAAATCGTGAGAAATCGTTAAGGTCTCGTGCTATTAAAATAAATTGATATTTGCCAGGTTCAATAAGGAAAGCAGTAGCGCCGATCAAATTTTTATTTGGATCAATTTCGCTTGTATCTTTAATTTCAATTGGAATTTTCCATGCCTTGCCTTGAATTATGCTATCTTCTTGGGGGCGTTTCAGCAAAACCTGGATTACCAGTCCACCCTTAAAAGTGTTCCCATCTTTTACGAGCTTGAGTTGTTTATGCTGAAACGAATAATAGATTTCAACATAGTTTCGTGAAGCGTCATATTTAAAGGATGCATAATCAGCGTTTATCCGCAGTGGGTTTTGCCCCAAAAGTTGTGAGGCAATTAATAATGCCACTAAAACTTTGAGCATGACTTGGTAAAGGTTTATGTTTTATATCCGAAGTTATTTTAGCCAAATTTTAGAAAATTATCAAGTTATTTTTAGTGACCAACATTTGATTGGAAAGGTTAAAAAAGTTAATTTTAACAAAATAAAAAATTCCATGCCGGTAATGGAAAGTTTTTACATTGAGCCTGGGAATATAAAGAATGGTTTCGGTAAGGTCGTGGGTGATGAGTTCTTTCACCTTGTGCGCGTTTCAAGAAAAAGAAAGGGGGAATTGATATATCTCTTTGATGGCACTGGAAAAATTTATACAGCAAGAATTGTGGATATAGGTCGTGATAAAGCCGAGTGCGAGATAATTTCAGAAGATTTTATGAGAGGGGAGGTAGATGAGAATGTAGCTATTGCCCAGGCGATTTTGAAAAATTTGGAAAGGTTTGAGTTTGCTCTTGAAAAGTTAACAGAACTTGGGGTCAAACATATTATCCCACTTATAACCGAGCGCGTAGTTCCAGCTAAATCACCAAAAGATATCTCTCGAAATAAAATAGAGAGATGGAAAAAGATAATTCTTTCAGCTTGTAAACAATCAAACCGTGCTTTAATACCAGAACTTTCAGAACCAATTAGTTTTGAAAGTTTTATCCTTACATCGGAGATGTATGAAAAGAAAATCATTTTACACGAAGGGGCTAACTTTAAAAGTTCCTTGTTTTATGATTACATTGGGCAGTTGGGAGATATAAGTTCTATCTTGATTGCAGTTGGACCGGAGGGTGGTTTCACTGATGAAGAGGTTGAATTGGCAGTTAAATCCGGATTTGATGTCGTCTCGCTTGGGGAAAGGAGATTGCGTTCGGAAACAGCAAGCATTATTGGATTAGGAATATTTATGCAATTTTTAATTTCAAAAAAATCCAATAAGTAAATTGGAGAAAGTAAAGACAAAAAATTTGAAAAAGTATTTTTATGTCTGGGGGAAAGTTATAAAAGCAGTGGATGGCGTTGATATTTCAATTAATGGGGGTGAAATATATGCTCTTATTGGCGAGTCCGGAAGCGGTAAATCAACGCTTGGTAAATTAATCTTAAAGTTGCTCGAACCGGACGAAGGAGAGATTTTCTTTGATGGTGTTAACATAACTAATTTTACTAAGGAGATGATGCGACCTTTTAGACGAAAGATGCAAATGATCTTTCAAGACCCGTACACAACTTTTAATCCTATTTATAAAATTGGGACTCAAATTTTTGAGGTTGTCAAGTTTCACAAAGTTGTTGAAAGCTCAATGGTTGAAGACTATGTGGTTCAGTTGATGCGAATATTAACGCTTCATCCTGATATACTAAGAAAATATCCTTTCCAATTGAGCGGGGGGGCAACTTCAACGTTGTGCCATAGTGAGGGCAATTTCTTTACAGCCGGAATTTTTAATTTGCGATGAAATTGTCTCTGCCCTTGATGTCTCAATACAAGTTCAAATCATAGAACTTTTAAAGGTTTTGAAAAATGAATTTAATTTGACGGTTTTGTTTATCACTCACGATATTGGAGTTGCGAAAAGAATTGCGGATAAAGCTATGGTGATGTGGGCTGGAAAAATAGTTGAATCGGGATCGATTGAGAAGATATGTTATGAGCCAGAGCATGAATATACAAAGAAGTTGATAAACTCAGTTTTAAGCATAAAAATATAGATGGACTTTAAAATGAAGTTGAAATCGATTAACCCGGCAACGCTTGAAGTCATATCTGAAATTGAAACGACCCCTGTCGATGAGGTTTTTGAAATTTCTGTAAGGGCGCGAGAAGCGTTTAAGAAATGGTCAAATACCACAATTGATGAGAGGTTGAAACTTTTGAAGAACGCTCGAGAGATTCTCTATAAAAATCAGGATGAGATTGCGAAATTGATAACTCTTGAGAATGGAAAACCGATACTTGAGTCCTATTCAATGGAAATTTTCCCAACGCTTGATCTATTTGATTTTTACATTAAAAATTCAAAGAGAATTTTAAAGCCCAAAAAAGTTCGATCTCAAATACCTTTGTTCTGGGTTAAAAGCAATTACATTCATTTCGAACCACTCGGGGTTGTGGCTGTGATATCTCCTTGGAATTATCCATTGCTTCTTCCGATTGCCCCAATTATATCTGCACTTGTTGCTGGCAATTGCGTTATATTTAAACCTTCGGAATATACAAGTTTAATTGGTTTAAAAATTTACGAAATTTTTAAGGAGGCTGGTTTTCCAGAAGGTGTCTTCAACATCGTGATCGGCTTGGGCGATGTCGGGGAGGCACTTGTTAATTCGCAGGTTGATAAAATCTCATTTACGGGAAGCACAAAGACAGGTAGGATTATAATGCAAAATGCAGGTAAAAAACCGATACCAGTGACGCTTGAACTCGGTGGGAAAGATCCGATGATAGTTTTTGATGATGTTGATATTGAGCTCGTTTCAAGCGCAGCTGTGTGGGGAGCTTTTGCAAACGCTGGGCAAACATGTGTCTCTGTCGAGGTTTGCTATGTTCATGAGAAAATTTTTGAAGATTTTGTTGAAAAAGTTGTTCAAAAGACCAAAAAGTTAAAAATTGGCAACGGGCTTGATCCAGATGTTGAAATTGGTCCTATAAACAATGAAAGACAGCTCAAAATCATTGAAAATCAAATTCAAGATGCGGTCTCAAAAGGCGCAAAAATTTTAACAGGTGGGAAGAGAATTTTCCCGAAGGATAAAAACGGTAATGAATTAAAAGGTTACTTCTTTGAGCCAACTGTTTTAGTGGATGTTAACAATTCAATGCTTCTCATGAAGGAAGAAACCTTTGGTCCTGTTTTGCCAATCATTAAGTTCAAGGATGAGGATGAAGTAGTTGAAATGGCAAATTCCAGCGAATACGGCCTTTCGGCGAGCGTGTGGACGAGAAATAAGAAAAGGGCTAAGGAAATGGTGGAGAAAATCAAATCCGGTTCTGCTCTTGTAAATGAGTGCATAGTTCATTATGGTGATGCGAAAGCGCCGTGCGGTGGTGTTAAGTCGAGCGGATTTGGAAGGGTTCACTCTGAATTTGGGCTTTATGACATGGTAAATATAAAGTTTGAAAGCTTTGATTTTATCTCCCCATATAGACTGTGGTGGTTCGGATACGATGAAAAACTTTTGGAAACGATTAAAAATGCCGTGAACTTTCTTTATTCCCCATCACTTGTTCAGAGGATAAAGTCAGTACCGGGTCTTGTTCTAAATTTATTTAGAAAGGAAGAAGGCAGAATATAAAAATCAAAATGAATTAGTGTAGTTTAAATGTGGTGCGGTTGATTCAAGGTATATGGGTTGGGGTATTGAGAAAATTGTGAGAATTAACTAAATTTTTTTAAAAATTTTTGAGGGAGATAGATGCCGGAAAACTTTAAGTACATTTTGATAGTGAAACTTATTGAACAGAGCAGGCAATGCTTGGAAAGTTGCTCAAGGTGTATGTAGTATGTAGTTAGATAATATTTGTTAAAAAATAAATTAATGGGATGTTTAGAAATCTATTAAAAGTCTCTCGCCTTGTTCTTACTGCAATTTTGTCACCGTTGGTTTTTCTCATTCTATTTTTTGTGGTTTCAATGGTTATTTACAAACATCTTGAGAAGGATATATCTTGGGTTGATGCTTTTTTCTGGATAACTCATCCGCACGCTATATCTGAAGATAGGAGAGATTTAACCAAGATATTTGCGTTTATTGTTTATGTTGGGATTTTTTTCTTTCAAGTTTGGTTTATTGAGAGAATCCTTGTGAACATATTCAGTGGTGAATTAAAAACACTTTGGAGGAAGCGTATGAGTGAGGTTGCAATTTCAAAAATGAAAAATCATTATATAATCTGCGGATATGGTCAGGTTGGAAGAACAGTTGTTGATGAACTTATAAAATTAAATCTGCCTTTTGTTTTGATTGAAATGAATGAAAGCATTGTGAAAGAATTGTTGAGGGAGGGGATAAATGCGATTCAAGGGGATGCGAGGAGAAGGAGCGTGCTTTTGAGCGCGGGGATTGAGAAGGCAAAGTTTATATGTACATTGATTGACAATGACGCCGATAACCTTTACATAACGATAACTGCGAAGATGTTAAATCCAAATATAAAGGTGATCTCAAGAGCTGGGAATTTAAGATATGCCGAGGCGATGAAGGGAGCTGGTGCGGATGAAGTTATAGTTCCTGAATATGAAGGAGGAATGGTTGTCGGAAGGATTATTTCAAGATATGAAAAACTAAAAGAACTGTAAGTAAACAGATTTTAAATAAAAGCGCTGAATTAACCGATGAAAATACTTTTGATAGAAGATGAGAAAAAAGTGGCAAGTTTCATAAAGCGTGGGCTTGAGGAAGAATTTTTTACTGTTGATGTTGCATATGATGGTGAAAAGGGTGAATTTATGGCTTTAACATCTGAATACGATTTAATAATTCTTGATATACTTTTGCCGAAGAAAAATGGACTTGATGTTTTGAAAAGTTTGAGAGCGAATAAAATTAACACACCAATTTTAATTTTAACTGCAAAAGGTTCTATTGAAGACAAAGTCGAAGGATTAAACCTTGGGGCGGATGATTACCTTACAAAGCCATTTGCATTTGCTGAACTGCTTGCCAGAGTTAGAACACTTTTACGAAGAGCATCTTCTGAAAAATCAAACATAATAAAGGTTGCAGATCTTGAGCTTGATATCGTTAAACACACCGTGAAGCGTGGAGACAAAATAATTGACCTAACAGCGAGGGAGTTCGCTTTGCTTGAGTATATGATTCGTAATAAAGGGAGAGTTTTGACGAGAACTATGATAGCAGAGCATATTTGGGATTATCATTTTGATACTGGTTCAAACATCATTGATGTTTATATCAGAAGATTGAGGAAGAAAATCGATGAAGGTTTTTCGAAAAAATTGATCCATACAATTCGTGGCGTTGGTTATACAATAAAGGAACAATAGATATGTTTAGTTCAATTAAATTTAAACTCGCCATTCTTTATTCACTTGCCTTAATTTTAACGCTCGGAATTTACGGGATTTTTGCTTATTACTACACAAGAAAAAATTTGTTGGATGGGCTGGACAACTCCCTTCGTTCCGAGGTGAAATGGATTAGGGATGCCATTGAACCTAAGGTATCTAACTTTGAAATCTCGATACCAGAAACGGGGGAGCAAAATGAAACTTCGGTTGATTCAACGCTCGAGGATGAAATATGGAATATCATTTATGAGCACTCTTTGCTGAGCTCAAAGAAACAATTTATTCAGATAAAGCATGAAAATGGCAGGGAAATTTACAGGTCTTTAAGTCTGGGCTCGCTTGACCTACCGATAGATTCGGTTTCAACAGTGGAGGGCGAAATTACCTTAACTACATGTAAGCTTAATCTTCACAAGATTAGATTGGCTGTTTTAAAATCAAAGTATCTAACCATAGGTGTTGCATATCCGCTTGAGGAGATAAATCATGCTTTATCGAATTTGTTTAGAATTTTAATACTGCTTGCTCCTTTGGCTCTTTTGGTTTCAATAGTCGGTGGAGTTTTTCTCGCTGGTCGTTCTCTAAAGCCAGTCGATCACATTGTCAAAATTGCAAATGAAATAACTGCAGGAAATTTAGATAGAAGAATTCCTGAGCCAAAATCAAATGATGAGATAGCGAGGCTGATAAAAACTTTAAATAACATGATTGAGCGTCTTGACAAATCTTTCAAGCAGATGAAACAGTTTTCAGCTGATGTCTCTCATGAGCTTAAAACTCCATTAACGATAATTCGTGGAGAAATTGAGCTTGCCATCTCGGGGAAAAAGAAATCCAGCGAATTGAAAAAGACGCTTATAAATATACTTGATGAGGTCGTTCGACTTTCAAATATGGTTGAGAACTTATTAATGCTTTTTAAATCGGACACGGGTCAGGTTAACCTTAATTTTAAAGAAGTTAACATAGCTGAGCTTATAAAAGATTTACTTGAAGATATTGACATACTTGCGGAAGAAAAAGGAATTAAAGTTGAAGCTGAACGACTTGATGAGGCGATCGTGCTTGGTGATGAGATAAGGTTGAAGCAATTATTTTTAAATTTAATTGACAATGCCATAAAGTATAATAAAAGTGGTGGTAGGGTTACGATTTCCATTGTGAGAGAAAATAACTTTGTGAATGTATCAATTGCTGATACAGGCATTGGGATTCCAAAGGATGAGATTAATTTGATATTTGAAAGATTTTATCGTGTTGATAAGACGAGGACTAGAGATACTGGTGGAACAGGGCTTGGCTTATCAATTGCAAAATCAATAGCGGAGTCGCATAATGGAAGGATAGAAGTTGAAAGTGAGCTTGGTAAGGGAAGCAAGTTTAGTGTTATTTTGCCAGCGCTACCGTGAGAGGGGGATTGTGAGGAAAATGAAAAAAGTTTAATTTTCTTTTCATCTTCGTTTAATGTTGGGTTTGTAAATTTAATTGCAAAAAATTTTTAAAAACAAAATAAAGGCTTAAAAATGAAGCGCTTAATTCTCTTAGCGGTCGCATTAATTTTCGGTCTAAATGTTGCAGTTTTTGCACAGCAAGCCCAGCAAACTCAGCAACCGACGAAGCCAGCGGTAACGGAGCAGAAAAAAGCTCCAGCTGACACAACAAAGAAAGCTGAGAAAAAGGAAAAGACTGTGAAGAAAGCGAAGAAAGTTAAGAAACAGCCAAAGAAAGAGGGAGAGCAGAAGTAATCTTTTTCTTGGGGGCGAGATTCAATCTCGCCCCTTTGATAGTGCAACTTCCCCTTATACACCCAGCCAGCTCATCATATCTTTAAACCAACCCTTAAATGAAAAATTTGTCATATTCACTCGATTTTTATATTTTTTCAAATAAAAAGTTGAATTGGAGATTAATGCGCCGTCATCTTAAGTTAATTCTTCTTATACTTTACATTGCAACTCAGCTTTTCGCACAGATAAAGGTTTATGATGACCTTGGTAGGGAAATTGAGCTAGATTCACCAGCACAAAGGATCGTCTCGCTTGCGCCAAGTATAACTGAAACTCTCTTTTTTCTTGGTGTTGGTGATAGAGTTGTTGGGGTTACAAGATACTGTAATTTTCCGCCAGAAGCTAAATCTAAAACTATAGTTGGTGGAGTTATCGATCCCAATTATGAAGTTATCGTTTCACTTAAGCCCGAACTTATCATAATGACGGTTGAAGGGAACACGCGCGAGGCGTTTGAGAAGCTATCGAATCTTGGTTTTAAAATTTTCGTAACAAATCCAAGAAATTTTGATGGTATCTTTAAGACAATTATTGATATTGGAAGGTTGTGTGGTGTTGAATCAAGAGCAAATTTTTTAGTCGATAGTTTGAAGAAAGAACTTGAAAGGGTGAAAAAAGTTAACAGTGGGGGAACAAAGCCTAAAATCTTTGCAATTCTTTCACTTAACCCACTTATGACTGCTGGAAAAAATACTTTTATAAACGAGATAATAAAAAACGCTGGTGGAATTAATGTGGGCGAAAATTTGAAACAAAATTACCCTATATTTAGCAGAGAGGAAGTTTTGAAAGTTAATCCCGATATTATAATTTTAACTGATCCAAATATTGGCAAGGATGAACTTTTAAAGATGTTTCCAGAGTGGAAGTATATAAAGGCAGTGAAGGAGAACAAAATTTTTAAAGTTGATCCAGATATTTTACTTCGCCCTTCTCCAAGGGTTGTGATTGCGGTGAAAGTCATTGGGCAGTTGATAAATAAATTTTCAAAATAAAATCAAAGGTTACATGAAAAAGGACAAAGTGTTTGTTGCGGTTGCGGGAAATATTGGCTCAGGGAAATCATCTCTGACCAAGCTTTTGAGTGAATATTTCGGGTGGAAAGCATATTATGAATCGGTTGATGATAATCCGTATCTTGATGATTTTTACAAAGATATGAGGCGATGGTCGTTTAATTTGCAGATTTATTTTCTTTCAAAAAGATTTAAAGATCACATGGAAATCGTGAACTTGCCATATTCGGTGATTCAAGATAGATCAATTTATGAAGATGCTGAAATCTTTGCCAGAAATCTTTACGAGATGGGCAATATGGATGAACGAGATTATAGAAATTATGTTGAACTTTTCAATATAATGACGAGCTTTCTAAAACCACCTGATCTTATCATTTATCTTCGTGCAAATGTTGACACTTTAGTTAAGCAAATAAAACTTCGTGGCAGGACATTTGAGCAAAACATTCCTCGTGAATACCTTGAGCAACTTAATAAACATTATGAGGATTGGGTTGCAAGGTATAATCTCGGTCGAATGTTGATACTTGAAACGGATGAAATTGATTTTGTAAATGATAAGAACGACTTTGGCAAGGTTGTTGAGATAGTAACCAAAGAACTTGAAAAACTTGGGTATGATGTTAAAAACAAAATATTTCAAAGGTGAATGAAATATCTTGTGATCGATGTTGAATCGACGGGGCTTGAGCCCGGATATCATGAGATAATTCAACTCGGTGCTTGTCTATTCGACGAAAACTGGAATGAGCTTGGCACTTTTTTAACAAATGTATATCCCATTCATGAAGATAGGTTTTCAATTCCTGCGATGGGAATTCATCAACTTTCACTTTACGATTTGAAGGATGCTCCAATGATTTATGATGTGATCCCGAAATTTGAATCTTGGATTCTTAGAACCCTTAAGAAACCTGAAACAGCGAGAGGTGTTTTGAGAGAATTGACGCTATGTGGGCAAAGTGTGACATTTGATATAAATTTTTTGCATTTTGCATATCGAGAAGCAAAATATGAGTGGCCATTTTCAAGCAGGGTGCTTGACCTTCACATACTCGCTTTTTATTATTTCACGATTTTGAAAAATAACAACATGCCAACGCCGAAGTCGCTAAGTTTGGATGGAATCGCTGAATACTTTGGGCTTAAGCGAAAATCCGAAGGTCACAACGCACTTGAAGATGCCTTGATAACTGCAAAATGTATCGCAATTATAATGAATGAATCAAAGAAATTTAAAATTCAACCATGATAAGAGTTCATGACATAGTTTTGAAAGGGGAAAAGACCCTGCTTCGTCCGTTTACACCTGACGACCTTGAGATGGCTTTTAAGTGGAACAACGATCCACTTGTCCTTGAAGCGGAGGGAGAGCCGGAACATACATGGGATGAGGTCGTTGAGGTTTATGAATATCTTTCGAACAATGGTTTTCTTTTTATAATTGAAGCAGTGGATCTTCCAGAACCAGAGCCAATTGGGGAGATTTGCCTTCTTTACGATAATGATTACGAACGACTTGGCGTTGAAGATAAAAACGAAGTTATCTATTGTGTCCCAACCCTTATCGGTAAACCGCAGTACTGGGGCAGGGGGTACGGGAAAGATGCTATAAAAACAGTTTTAAAGTTTGCTTTTGAAGTTATGGGTGCTGATAGAGTTTTTGCAACGGATATCTTCTCGTTCAGCGAAAGATCAATTCGCCTTTTTAATTCACTTGGATTTGACGAGGTGAGAAGAGATAAGAACAGGATTTACTATAGGGGCAGATATTACGATATAGTTGACTTCTGTATCACAAGGGACAAGTATTTCCTTTTAAATAAGAGCTTCGCTGGAAATCAAAATTTTCCAGATAAAGGTGGTAAATGAAGATTGCATTTTTGATTGACTCTGAACCGACGCAAGAGCAACTCCAAGCGTATAAATGGGTCAGGGCAAGGACTGGGTGTGCTTTCCCGGTTGAAATTGAAAAAATTTTTGAGACGAATTTAGATGATTTCAATATAATTTGGTGGCACTACGATAAAAACTTGGCACTTCCAGAAATAGCTGATGGTGAAAGATTCAAATCAATTATTTTTAATTTTTTTAAACGTGGAGGAAATTTGCTTTTAACTTTATCTGCGGTGAAACTTTTAAACAAAATTCAAATTGAGCCTGTTGAACCTGATTTTGAAAATTTTGAAGTTGATTTCACTTCGATAGCCCCACGGGGTTTTGTCTCATTTTTGGGACATCCAGTCTTTCGGAAACTTCAAAATGGAGTTAACACTTATCTTCAACGACAAGGGGATAGACTTTTAACGATTGCTTATGTAAAACGAACTCCAGGAAAGCTTAGAGTTGTCGGTGTTGAAAAATTGGGTGGTGAGATAAATCCAGAGAAAAAAATTTTATTCGAATTTGAAGATAACGGACGAGTTATAGCAATTGGTGGAAATGTTTATTTTTCAGCAGTTGAGAATCCATTTTTTTATAACCTTGATCGTCTTGTCTTAAATTCGCTTTTATATCTTAATAATCCGAGAAAATTTCCTGAGCCTAAGACATATTGGTGCTTTTATGACGGAGTTAAGCAAGTCAAGTTAAGCATTGAAGATAAAGCCTTAAGAACTGCGCAGAAAAAAATTGGCGAGAAGGACACGGGGCTTTTTGTTGGGGGTTATGATTATTTCCTTGTGCAGGGCAGGGGAATTTTTGCGAAGGTTTCAAAAAGTGGCATGGAACAAGTATCGATCTTCCCTTTTCAATTTGTTGAGTATTTGAAAATTTTTTTGAAAAGTGATACTAAGTTACATCCAGCTCAAGATGTCAAAGTTATATTTAAACCAGAGGCTGTGGTTCGTGAGTTTGAAATTGAATCGATAAAATTTAGAGAGAAAATTTTTTCGCACCCGAAAAAATCTGTAATGGTTTTAAATCTCTTGACGACATCAAAAGATGATTTTGAAATTTGTTTTGATGTCAGGATTTCACCGAAAATTTTAAACTTGTCTGTCGTGAAATTTAGAAATTTTTACTTTAGTTATGAAGAAAAGTTGAAAGCCGTCTATGTGTTTAACAACGCTCTCTTTTCACTTTTTGTTGGAAGCTCAAGAAAGCCAGAAGCAGTTGAATTTGAAAGCGATGGAGATGGCTTGAATGTTAAGGTTTTCTATAAAATTTCAGCTGGGATCGATAAAGCGTTTAATTTTTGCGTCGCTGGGAGAGTAAAACATCCACAATCGGATGAAAATGTTATAGTGAGATCAAAAGAGATTTATAAATTTGCTTTAAGGTTTCCCCATAAAGTGTTCAAAGAAAATTTTAAGGTAGTTAAAGACACATTTAGAAAGCGTTTGATCATTTTTACTCCAGATGAAGAGCTGAACAAGAGTTTTAAACTTGCGATATCTATTATTCCTAAGTTTGCAAAAAGTGTGAAAACGCTCGGAAATTTTTGGATGGATGGTTTCAATGGATGTAGTGTTAATTTAAAGAAAGTTTTTTCTGCTCTTCCCGTGTTGTTAAAAATTGGAGAGTATGAAATCGTTAGGGATACGCTTGAGTTTGTGGGAAGATATATGGACATAAGGGGGGAAATACCATCAAAGTTTTCGTTTTCTGGGGTTTTTGAGTATGAAGATGAAGAGTTAAAATGGAATTATGTAAAAATTTGTGCAGATTACCTGCGGTATTCAAAAGATAAACTTTTTGCAAAGTTTACATGGGGAAGGTTGAAAAAGATGGTTAAGCGAGATAAGGAAATAAGAATCAAAAAAGATATTGTTGATTCACTGCTTTTGTTTGCGAAAGTTGTTAAAGATGAGGAATGGGTTAATATGTTGGGTGAATTAAAGGTTGAAGAATCGAACGAAAAAAATTTACAGGGGGATGATTCTGTAAAAGATGCTTTTAATGTTAACTCTGGCTTATCTATCAGCAAGTTTATCGATGTGGTTTTGTCGAGGTATTGCATTTTTGATGTTAATTCTTTTGATAAGAAAGTTTATATTTCGCCTTTGATTGAAGATGGATGGGGATTTTTTTGAGATAAGGAATTTAAGGGTGCAGAATATGAGGATAAATGTCTTTATGAAAAGGGAGGACAACTATGTTGTTTTCTCATTTGAAAAGGGAGATATTCCAGAAATTAAAATCGTTTTTGAACCGAGATTTTGGAGAAAGATTACAGTTGCACAAGTGTTGGTGGATAATAAGCAGGTGCAAGATTTTGAATTTGACGGTGAGAAGGTGAAGTTAGAATTTCCTTTTAGATTTAAGAAGGAAATAAAGATCTTTTTCGATTGAATCTTTTGTGAAAAATCTCGATGGGAGCAAGTAGGGATTTTTATGAAGCAAGAACCCAAAGTTTTGTCCTAATCTATTTGCAATTATATCTCGTTCGTCTCGGACAAGGCTTAAGCCAATTTTTTCACCTTCTTCGATTAAAATTCCGATTTTATCAGCGGTTTTCTTCCCAGCATTTTTGTATGCAATGTAAGCCGAGAAAAAGAAATGTTGGAGTTTGTCTCTGTCATCAATTGTGTCGGATAAAATTTTTGATGGTAGATTTGAGATTCTCTTTTTAAATTTTTCATCACTTTCTGAAGTTAAAATTATCGGGATCTTTAAACCAAGGATTGGGATTTTGAATTTTATCACTTTGTGATCAAGTGTTGCGAAACCGCAGACAAGGAGTGCATCTTCGATGTCGTAATTACATAACACCAATGATTTTTTGTAAATCAGATCAATTGTGCAAACGTCGCCAAGTTTTTCTTTAAGTGTTTTGAAATCTTCGCTTCTTATGAAGTCACGAAGTTTATGAACTTGATAAATTTTATTGTCAAGTAGAGATTGGGCATTTGAATATGAAAGGAAAAACAGAATGATGAAAAGTTTAAGTTTGAATAACGCCGACATTGAATTTGGGTATATACGGGTTATTGTTTGCTATTTCAATTCCACGGGAGATGATTTTTCTCGTTTCAACAGGGTCAATTATTCCATCTACCCAAAGTCGAGCTGCGGCGAAGAGTGGTTCCATTTCTCTTTCGTATCTTTCTTGAATCTCTTTCAAGAGTTTTTCTTGCTCTTCTTTTGTTATAATTTTTCCTTCTTTTTCCATTTGTGAAAGTTTTATGCTTAACAATGTTTCACTTGCTTGTTTTCCACCCATCACCGCAATTTGGGCTGTTGGCCATGCGAATATGAACCTTGGGTCGTAAGCTTTTCCACACATTGCGTAATTTCCTGCCCCGAAGCTATTTCCGATAATAAATGTGAATTTAGGGACTGTGCTGTTTGCAACAGCGTTTACCATTTTAGCGCCATCTTTTATGATCCCGCCCCATTCTGCTCTTTTCCCAACCATGAAACCCGTGACATCTTGAAAGAAAACGAGAGGAATTCTCTTTTGGTTGCAGTTCATTATAAATCTTGCAGCTTTATCAGCGCTGTCAGAGTAGATGACTCCGCCGACCTGCATTTCACCAAGTTTTGTTTTGACGATCGATCTTTGGTTTGCAACAATCCCGACAGCCCAACCATCAATTCTTGCATAAGCACAGATTAATGTCTTCCCGTAACCAGCTTTATATTCATCTATTTCGCTGTCATCGACTATCCTTGCGAGGACTTCATACATATCGTAGGGTCTTGTAATATCTTTCGGTATTATGCCGTAGATTTCATATGGATCATATTTTGGAGGTCGTGGTTCAATTCTGTTGAAATTTGCCTTTGGGGTTTCACCAAGTTTTGAGATTATGCTTCGTATTGTTTCAATTGCTTCTTCATCATTTTTACATTTGTAATCTGTCACTCCGCTTATTTCGCTGTGAACGGTTGCACCGCCGAGTGTTTCAATGTCAATTTCTTCACCAATTGCAGCTTTTACCAAGTGCGGTCCGGCAAGGAAGACGCTGCCAGTGCCTTCAACTATTAGAGCTTCATCGCTCATAATCGGAAGATAAGCCCCACCAGCAACGCATGGTCCCATAATAGCAGCAATTTGTGGTATCCCCATTGAAGACATTATGGCGTTGTTCCTGAAAATTCTACCGAAATGTTCTTTATCTGGAAAGATTTCGCTTTGCAATGGCAGAAAAACACCCGCCGAGTCAACCAGATAAACGATCGGTATTCGGTTTTCCATCGCAATTTCCTGTGCTCTCAAGTTCTTCTTACATGTTATCGGAAACCATGCACCAGCTTTAACTGTAGCATCATTTGCAACGATTACGACATCACGTCCGTGAATTTTTCCAATCCCGACCACAACTCCAGCTGATGGTGCACCACCGTATTCTTCGTACATTCCATAGGCAGCGAATAAACCAATTTCAAGAAATTCGCTTCCCGGATCGATAAGTTTTTGAATTCGTTCCCTTGCGGTTAATTTCCCCCTTTTATGATGTTTTTCGATCGCGTCCTTACCGCCACCGAGTTTTATCTGTTCAGCCTTCGCGTTTAAAATTCTTAACAAATTTTTCATGTTATCTTCATTCTCAAAGAAGGCTTTATCCTTCTTTATCGGATTTCCAATTGCTTTTGGCATTTTTAAAAGTTCATTTTTGCTTTAGATATTTTTTCTCGATTTCAACAATTTTGTTTAACCTTTGTAAATGTCTTCCACCACCAAAATTTGTTTCAAGAAAAGTTTTTGTTATCTCTTTTGCAAGCTCGTTTCCAATTACCCTTGCCCCGATGGTGAGAATGTTCGCATCATTATGCTCTCGGCTGATTCTTGCAATAAACTCGTTGTGACAACATGCTGCTCTTATACCCGGAACCTTATTCGCAACTATTGACGATGCAACGCCTGTGCCGTCGATTACTATTCCACGCCATGCTTTTCCCGATACAAGCGCATAAGCCACCGCATATGCGAAGTCGGGATAATCAACCGGTGTTTCTGAATTTGTTCCTAAATCAAGAACTGAGTAACCAAGATCTGAAATGAATTTTTTTAATTCTTCTTTCAGTTTGAAACCAGCATGGTCGCTTGCAATTGCGACGATTTTCTTACCATCTGCTTTTGGCTCAGGCTTTAATGGATAATTAAGTTTTTGAGCTGTTTCTTGCTTTTCTATAAACTTAACTTTGAGTTGAAGAGCTTTGTCCCTTGCCGAAGGTGTTACAATCGTATTTTTATCAATTTCAATTTCCGTTTTCCCCTGATTGAAAAAATCAACGACTGTTTTTTCAGTTATAAGCTTTTTGGGCATTTCTTAAAAGCGTAATTTAAAGTTTTTAAAAAGGGAGGGCATTGATACCCTCCCAAATTTTTGCTTAATTGATTCCAAGCTCTTTTAAGACATTGACGACTTTCTCAGCTGCATCTTTAAAGCCATTTGCAACGATAAAATTAAGACCAGATTCTTTCAAAATTTTAGCTCCTTCCTCTGCGTTTGTCCCCTCAAGTCGCACAACCACAGGAACATTTACACCAACCTTTCGTGCAGCTTCAACGACTCCTTGTGCGACGCGATCGCATCGAACAATTCCACCGAATATGTTTATGAGTATTGCTTTAACATTTGGGTCGGAAAGAATTATCCTAAATCCTTGTTCAACTGTTTCTGCTTTTGCACCGCCTCCAACATCAAGAAAGTTTGCTGGTTCTCCACCAGCAAGTTTTATCAAGTCCATCGTTGCCATCGCAAGACCTGCACCATTGACCATACATCCAACGTTTCCCTTCAAACGAATATAGTTGAGATTGTATTTCGATGCTTCAACTTCAAGTGGGTCCTCTTCATCGATATCTCTCATTTCAACTATTTCTGGATGCCTGAATAACGCGTTGTCATCAAAGTTCATCTTTGCATCGAGGGCGAGAACCTGTCCATCCGTTGTAAGTACGAGTGGGTTAATTTCAGCAAGTGAAGCGTCAGTTTCTTCATAAGCTTTGTAAAGGGCGAGAAGAAATTTGACCGCATTTTTAAACGCCTCACCATCAAGTCCAAGCCCAAATGCAAGTCTTCTCGCCTGGTATGGCATGAATCCGACTTTAGGGTCGACATACTCTTTTAAAATTTTTTCAGGACTTTCAGCAGCGATTTGCTCGATTTCAACTCCACCCTCGCTTGATACCATGACAACATTTCTTGAAGTGCTTCTGTCAAGCGTTATACCAACATAAAGTTCCTTTTGAATGCTTAAACCTTGTTCAACAAGAACCTTTTTAACGATTTTTCCTTCTGGACCTGTTTGATATGTTACAAGCTTTGCTCCAAGCATATTTTTCGCGTGTTCGTAAACTTCATCGTAACTTCTTGCGAGTTTTATCCCGCCTGCTTTCCCTCTTCCACCCGCATGAATTTGGGCTTTTACAACCCAGACATTGCCACCTATTTCTTTTGCCACTTCAACGGCTTCCTCAGGTGTGAAGGCGACGCGACCTTTGGGAACGGCAACGCCGAATTTTTTCAGGATTTCCTTTGCTTGATATTCGTGTATTTTCATTTAAGTGCGGTTTTTGTTTTTAACTCATTTGATTTTTTCAGATATTGCTTTTCCTTGCAAAAAGAGCAAGAGATAATCAGGACCACCAGCTTTTGAATCAGTTCCGCTCATATTGAATCCGCCAAAAGGATGCACGCCGACAATTGCGCCTGTGCATTTGCGATTTATGTAAAGATTACCAACATGGAAAAGTTTCTTTGCTTTTTCGATTTTCTTTCGATTCTTTGTATAAACTGAGCCCGTCAAACCATATTCAGTGTCATTTGCAATTTCAATTGCATGGTCAAAATCTTTTGCTTTTATAACTGCAAGCACGGGACCGAAAATTTCTTCTTGAGCAATTCGCGCATGAGGATCAACATCAGCGAAGATTGTTGGCTTAATGTAATAACCTTCATCTTGGCGTACCGCTTCTCCACCTGTCAATAATTTACCTTCGGATTTTCCAATTTCAATGTATGAAAGGATTTTCTGTTGAGCTCCTGCATTTATTACAGGTCCGACTGGATAATTTTCTTTAGCAGGTCCTATTTCAAGTTTTTCGGTTTCAGCAACGAGTTTTTCAACAAATTTATCATAGACGCTTTCAACAACGATCGCTCTTGAACAGGCAGAACACTTTTGACCTTGATAGCCAAATGCTGAAACCACAACTCCTTTAACTGCTGCGTCAAGGTCTGCTTCATTATCAACAATTATTGCATCTTTTCCGCCCATTTCAGCGATTACGCGCTTGAGCCATTTTTTGTCCAGGTTGAACTTTTGAAGCGAGTTCATATATATGGATTCCAACTTCTTTTGAACCCGTGAAAGCTACAAATCTTGTCTTTGGATGTGCAACTAATGTATCGCCAACGCTTGAACCAGGACCAGTGATAAAATTAAGAACACCATCGGGAAGTCCTGCTTCTTTCATCAACTCGTAAAACTTTGCTCCAATGACTGGTGAATCGCTCGATGGCTTTAGTACAACTGTGTTTCCAGTCACAAGAGCTCCAACCGTCATTCCAAGCAAAATTGCAAGCGGAAAGTTCCATGGTGGGATCACAGCACCTGCGCCAAGCGGAATGTAAACCATTTCATTCTTTTCGCCTGGATATTTGACAACTGGGGCCCCTTTCGCATAGTGAAGCATCCAGCGGGTGTAATATTCAAGATAATCAATTGCCTCAGCTACATCAGCGTCAGCTTCAGCCCAATTTTTCCCAACCTCAAAAACTTGCCATGCTGCAAATTTAAATTTTCTTTTACGCAATAGCTGCGCAGCTTTTAACATAATTTTTGCTCTATATTCAGGTTTAGTCATGCTCCATTCTTTGAAGGCTTCATTTGCTACCTCGATTGCTTTGTTTGCAAGTTCAGCATTACCTTTTTGTAGAATACCAACGATTTGATCTTTCTTCGACGGATTATAAGAGTAAAACTTCTCATTGGTTTTGATCCTTTCACCACCGATTATGATATCGTATTCTTTTCCAAGTTCGCTCTCAACTTTTGCGAGAGCTTTTTCCATCTTTTTGCGATTCTCAGGTTTCGAGAAATCGGTAAAAGGTTCATTTTTAAAGCGAGGCAATTTCATTTTTCCCTCCAAGATTTATTTTTAACTTTTTTCACAAATTTAAAAATTTTTTATCCCAAAGTTCAAACTACTTATGACTTCTCAGCATTTGAACCAAGTTACCAAAAATTATAGTCGTTCCAGCTCCAATGAAAGTATGCCATGTCCAAGCAATTTTCGTATTCAAAATGACATAAACCATCGCAAGGATTCCAGCTATAAATCCAACGAGTGCGCTTGTTTCGTCAACCTTTTTGAACAGAACCCCAAGAAGAAATGTCCCAAGCAATCCACCATATGTAAATGAGGCAATGCTTAAGGCAAGTTCAACGACGGTTTTTTCTGTTCTCATAAAGAATATCGCCGAGCCAACAAGAAGAACAGCCCATACAGCAGTTATAATTCTTGAAATGATTAGCTCATTTCTTTCGTCTTGATTTTTACCAAAATATGGTTTATAAATGTCGATCATTGCTGAGGATGCAAGCGAACTCATTGAGCCTGCAAGCGTTGACATCGCAGCTGCAAAGAGCCCAGCAATTATTAAACCTGAGATCCCAGAAGGGATATATTTTACAATGAAGTCCGCAAAGACTTCATTTGGATTCATTTTTGTCCCATTGTAGAAAGTGTAAAGCATCAATCCAATGAATAAAAAGATGAAAAACTGAACCGCCACTATAAATCCAGTTGTTATAAGGGCTTTCTGACTGTTTTTTACCGAGTCAGTTGTAAGAAGTCGTTGAACGATGAGTTGATCCGTTCCATGTGAAGCCATCGAAAGAAATGCACCGCCAATTAAACTTGCAAATAAAGTGTATGGTTGATTAAAAAATTCTTTTAGCGGCTTATCAAATCCCCAGTTTATAATTTTAAATTTCTCCGCTGAAAAGCTAATCACTTGTGAAATTCCACCATCTATCTTGCTCCCAAGAACGATAATTGCTGCAATAGCACCGCCAATGTAGATAAACATTTGAACAACATCCATCCATATGACCGCTCTTACCCCGCCGATGAATGTGTAAAGGAATGTGATAACAGAGATGACAGTAATTGAAGTTATATAAATTTGCGTATCTGACCATCCTGCGAACTGAGCGGAATTTTTCAAAATCACCGCAAGGGGTATAGCCGTTGTAAATAATCTAACGCCATCAGCCGCAAGGCGCGTTAACATAAAAACAATTGATGCAAAATTTCTAACCTTTCGCCCAAACCTTATTCCTAAAAATTGATATGCCGTCGCAAGCTCACCGCGGTAATAAGCTGGCAAAAGAAGAAAACTTACAGCGATTCTGCCCAAGATGTAACCAAAGGTTAACTGTAGGAAATTTAAATTCGTTGCATATGCAACCCCAGGAATGCTTAAAAATGTCAACGCGCTCGTCTCTGTTGCGACAACTGCAAAGCAAACTGCAAGCCATGGGACTTGCCTCGCTCCGAGAAAATAATCAAGTGTGTTCCTTTGCTTTCCGCCCGAAATTATCCCGAAGATAAGAACCCCGAGAAGGTAAAGAACTACGATTAACCAATCAATTAAACCAAAGTTCATTTAGTTTACTTTTTTGTTTTTGAATCGAGCGCCTCATCTATAGAAGGGGCAATTTTAAAAAGTGGATCGAGCCTTGCTATTTTCATTAAGCTTAAAACTTTATCAGTGACGCCGACAAGGGTAACATCGCCCTTATTTTCCCGCATCCTTCTTTCACAAAATAAAAGCGAACTTAAACCAGAACTATCACAGTATTCAACCTGTGATAAATCAATTATTAACCTCTTTACATTACTCTGGCATAGAGCGAGAAATTCAGCTTTTAATTCGGGTGAGAGCGTCGCATCGAGCTTCTTTTCGCGAAGTTTAAATATTATCGTGTTTTTATCTGGTTTTAGTATCTCAAAATTCATACATCAAAAACTTTGAATTAAAAAATACTTAAAGTGTTGATTATCCCTGAGTAAGCCGATTTTAAATCTATGTTTCTGCTTAGAGCAAGCTGAAAATTATAGAATAAATCTGCGTTGTCGCGCTTGAAACCAATCTTTATTCCAGCATTGAGCTCTTGACAAAGCCAAGCATTGAAAAGATCAAATTCAAAACTCATATCAATTGCAATGTCATACCTGAACAAAACAAGTTTTTTAACAAAGTTTTTCTTGGGCAATCCAAAAATTGAAATATTGTCCTGCCCAACTTCAATATAGCGATATCTCTTTATCGTGAAATATTCTTTAAAATCCGATGTGGCTATAACGGTTATATTATATCTGCTTGGGATATCTTTAAGCATCTCGTAGGCAATCAGGAACTGCTCGATCTTCCTTGGCATTATGACGACAATGTATCTTGCCCTTTGAAATGCTTGCGTGAAATTAACAATTTTCCTCCCTTTAACTTCACTTCTTAATTTCGCAAATGAAATAATTGTCTTTTGAAGGATGTCTTTTAACATTTTAAACTTGTCACTTTGATCTTCTGCCCCTTATGTATGCCTGACGAACATATTCTTTATCATAAAAGTAATATGAAAGCCCAACCTTCAAAGTGATAAATCCATCTTTATCCTTGGTTGAAGGATTCCCATCAAAGTCGCCTCTCGTTGTTAAGTTGTAAGATGTTGAAAAATCAATCGAAAGGAAATGCTTTACATACATATTCAATCCAAGCCCAAATCCAACTGTTGGCGTGTTTTTACCCATATAAGTAGGTATATTGGGTTGGTAGTGAATCATCCCAGCTGAGATGAAAAAGTATGCGTCTGATCTACTTCTTGGAACTATGTGAAATTCACCCTGCAATTCACCCGCTATAACTGTAGACCAGTTTCTTAAGTTAGTATTTTTATCCTTGAATCCAACCCATCCACCAGAAAATTTTCCAACAACTGAAAAGAAATCAAAAATTCCCAACCTTACTTTTGCATCCCCTATAGGTTGAACATCTGGCTTTGATTGCCCCTGAAAGATGGAAACGCCAAGATCCGCACCAAATCCAAATTTCCCAGGCAAAGTTTGCGAAAACAAAGAATTACCTATTATGATGACAAGAATCAAAAATAAATTTCTATGCATTTTTTGCTCCATTTTTATTTAATAAGTTCGAGAAATTCTTCTTCGGTTATTATTTTAACGCCCAGTTGCCTTGCTTTATCATATTTTGAACCGGGGTTCTCACCAACAACGACATAATCAGTTTTTCTGCTTACGCTATTGCTCACTTTTCCACCCAATTCTTCAACCTTTTCCTTCGCTTCTTCACGAGTGAAGTTCTTCAAAGTTCCTGTGAAGACAAATGTTTTACCAGCAAGTTTCTTCTTAGCCTTTTCCTCAGGTTTAACCTCGAAATTCAATCCTGCATTTCTTAGTCTTTCCAGTAGCTCAAGATTTCGCTGATCGTGGAAAAATTTGTAAACGCTTTCGGCTATTCTCGGTCCGATTCCGTAAACAGACTCTATCTGTGAAGGTGTCGCTTTAATAAGTTCATCAATTGAATCGAAAGCGTCAGCGAGAAGTTTTGCTGTTTCGGAACCGACATACCTTATTCCAAGGGCGTAAAGAACGCGGTGAAATGGCTGCTTTTTGCTGTTTTCAATTGAATTTAACAAATTTTGCACACTTTTCTCGCCAAATCCCTCGATCTTTACAAGCTTCGCTTTGTGTTTATAGAGCTCATAAATGTCGGCATAATTTTTCAAAAAACCAAGAGTGACAAGTTTATCAACAATTGCCTCGCCAAGCCCTTCAATATCCATTGCTCCCCTTGATGCGAAGTGTTCAATTCTGGCTCTTACCTGAGCTGGGCATTCTGGATTTTCGCAATAATAATTTGCTTCACCAGCTGGTCTTTCAATCGGTCCGCCGCATGCAGGACATGTTTTAGGAAATTCAAATGGAACCGCATCTGGTGGGCGCTTTTCAAGTACAACTCCTACGATCTTTGGGATCACCTCACCACTTCGCTCAACTATTACAGTGTCGCCAACCCTTATGTCTTTTTCTTTGATGTAGTCCTCGTTATGAAGCGTTGCCCTTGTTATAGTTACACCACCAAGTGGAACAGGTTGAAGTTCAGCGACTGGGGTGATAGTTCCGACCCTTCCGACTTGAAGCGTGATCCCAAGAAGTTTAGTTTGCGCTTGTCTTGGAGTGAACTTGAAAGCAATTGCCCACCTTGGGCTTTTAGCTATCGCACCGAGAATTTCCTGCTGACGAATTGAATCAACTTTAACAACAACGCCGTCAATTTCATATGGCAAATCATCTCTGTGCTCTTCCCAGTATTTCCAGAAATCAATAACCTCATCTATGTTTTCGCAAAGCTTGATATGTTCACAAACAGGGAAACCAAGTTTTTTTAAAGTTTGCAAGTTTTCATAGTGACTTGTAAGTTCAATCCCCTCAGCTGATAAGTAATAAGCAAAAAATCTTAATGGTCTTTGTGCAACAAGAGTTGGATCTTGAAGTTTTAAAGTTCCAGCGGTCGCATTGCGTGGATTTGCAAAAATTTTTTCACCAAGTCGTTCTCGTTCCTCATTTAACTTTTCAAAATCAATTTTATTCATGTAAACTTCTCCACGAACCTCAATGTTTAAAAATTTTTCATCTGGGTTCATCAATCGCAATGGAATTGAGCAGATCGTCTTTATGTTATTTGTGATATCGTCGCCTTGAATTCCATCTCCTCGAGTTGCCCCAAGAACAAGGATTCCATTTTCATATTTCAATCTTACAGCAACACCATCAAATTTTAACTCAGCAACATATTTATATTTTTCACCCTCAAGTAATTCTGAAACTCTTCTATCAAAATCTTTTATTTCCTCAATTGTGAAGGCATTATTTAAACTTAACATTGGGCTCGGATGCGTGACAGTTGGAAACTCCTTTGTTGGTTGCCCACCTACTCTCTGCGTTGGTGAGTCCGGGGTTATAAGTTCTGGATATTGCTTCTCAAGCTCAATTAACTCCCTCATCAACATATCGTATTCAAAGTCGGAAATTATAGGTTCTGCAAGGACATAATACCTGTAATCATGTTCCCTTATTTCTTTTCTTAACTGCTCAATTCTTTCAATGATTTTCGGGTCAATGTGCCTCATGTCTGTGAGGGGGATTTTGTTTTACCTTTGAGATAGAAGCGACTTTAATTTTTCTCTATCAATAATGTAATTTCTTATCACCACCCCTTTTTCACCCAAAGATTCAAGTTCGTGTCCGTTAAGAGTAAATTTTATCCCGCCGGCATTTCCGATAGTGAAATTGAAACTGTTTTTCGCTTTTAATCTTAAACTTGAGCCCGGAGACATTAAGAACTCTTTTACCTGAAAACTATCAATTATAACGCTGAACCATACGGAATCAGTTGCGGTTACTTTCAAATCGAGACTGTCAATTTCTATATTTGCTTTTTGTTCTATAGTTTTAGTAGTTTCAAGTTTTGAAAT
This sequence comes from Candidatus Kryptonium thompsonii, assembly GCF_001535985.1. Classification (NCBI taxonomy): domain Bacteria; kingdom Pseudomonadati; phylum Candidatus Kryptoniota; genus Candidatus Kryptonium; species Candidatus Kryptonium thompsonii. Next base: position 25,982 of record NZ_CZVS01000025.1, read on the forward strand.
TTCTTCAACCGCTGTTTCAAAGCTTTTCTTTTCAACTGGTTTCTTTTCTTCTTCAACACCAATGAAAATGAACAAAGCTATGAATGTTATAATGAGCGCACCAACCAGCCATAAGGCATTTTCGGAGATAAAAGAAGCAAGGTCAAGCTTAATCTTTGGTGTTTCTCTTTTTTCAACGGCAGGTTTTAAAGAAACAAGTTCCTTTTCATATTCTTTTATAATTTCATCTGGATTTAGCCCAACTGCTTTTGCATAGCTTCTGACGAAGGCTCTAACATATGGTTCAGGAGCGAAATCATAAACCCCCGCCTCTATCTTTTCAAGTAATTTCTCGCTTATCCTTGTCTTTTTTGAGATATCTTTAAGGGTTAAATTCCGATCCTCGCGCGCCTTTTTCAGGATTTCAGCAACGCTCATTTCGTTCCATTTTAGTTTTCAAAATAATCTAACAAAATTAATTTTTTAAATCAACTGCGAAATCGCGAATTTAATGCCTCGTCGGATGACCCCACTTAAAATAATTTTGTGGGCGCTGCAGGATTCGAACCTGCGACCTCTACCGTGTGAAGGTAGCGCTCTGGACCAACTGAGCTAAGCGCCCAACTTCAGTAATTAATTTAATAATCAAAACAAAATAAATACAAATTTGTGCGAGCAATTCACAATTGCCACCTTCATCCGTCCCGAGTATAAATGGGAACAAAATGCACAAATTGATGAATCGTGTTTTATTTGTGCAACTTATTGATAAGCAACTCACAACAAGTATGGAAATTGAATTTAAAAATGCCCCCTTGACAAAAATCGAAAAAATTTCTACTTTATATCAGAATTTACACGAAAGATAAATTCCGGGTCCACACCATGAAAAGAATTTTTCTGTTTGGTGGTTCGCTTTTCTTGACAGGAGGTGGATTTTTATTATACGGTGGTTATGAGCTGTATTACAGCCTTTTATCTTATCTTTCCAAGGGAAATTACTGGGGGCGTTTCTATGATAGTTTTATAAAGGGTATTGTAATTACATCATTTGGATTACTTTTCATTGCAGCTGGAATATTCATGATAATAAGTGAAAAGAAGTGCCAGAGGATTCGGACTACAGGTGTTCCTGTAAAAGGGACTATAACTAAAATAATAGAATCACCTGGCGAGAGGAGGTTGTATTATGAATATAGGGATGCCTATGGAAGGCTATATAAAGGGAAAGGTTATGAGCTTTCAGAGAGGGAAGCATATGGACTTGTGGTGGGGAATGAAATAAACATCCTCATTGATCCTGAGAACCCGAAATATCATATCATTGTTCTTGAAAAAACTTCATCCCACCTTTTGAGGGCAAAAATAAAGGAAGGGTAGTGAGATGGAAAACTCTGAAATGCCAATAACTGTGGCTATCTTCGGCTTTATTATGTCTTCCAGCTTTTTGATCGCGGGAGCATGGGCATTTTTATTTTCACTCCGTGATATACGAAGGGGAAGGGCAAGTAAATCCTGGCCTACTACAACAGGAAAGATAACATTTTCAGGAATTAAAAAAGTTAGCGATAGTGAAGGCACCTTCTATTTTCCTGATATATCTTATGAATACTCAGTAGATGGCGTCACCTATTTATCAGATGCGATTCACTTTGGACCTGCACGGGGTTTTGCTTTTCCATCTTCTGCAAGAAAGAGGGCAAGTAAGTATACTGTCGGTATGCCTGTTACTGTTTATTATAACCCTGAAGATCCGAATATAGCTGTACTTTAACCAGGTATTAGGACGAGCAGCTTTATTTTTTTAGGACTTGGTGCTTTATCTTTTATTATTGGAATA
>NZ_CZVS01000026.1:0-27520 GCF_001535985.1 Candidatus Kryptonium thompsonii
TGCCGCTGATATCTGCGTTTATACGAATCATAATATAGTCATAGAAGAGCTTTAAAAATTAAATTCATAACTTGAAATGGCAAATCAAATCAAAAAAGAACAGAACAACGAAGTTGCAATAAAACAGCGAAAGGATTTAAAAGATTTAACACCTGAAGAAATAGTCAAAGAGCTTGACAAATATATCGTTGGTCAGGAACAAGCTAAAAGGGCTGTGGCTATTGCACTGCGGAACAGATGGCGAAGACAGCAAGTCCCGCAAGAGCTACGAGAGGAAATAACACCAAACAACATAATTTTAATTGGTCCAACTGGGGTTGGTAAAACTGAGATCGCACGCCGACTTGCAAAACTTGCAAACGCTCCATTTGTCAAAGTTGAAGCATCAAAATTTACAGAGGTTGGATATGTCGGAAGAGATGTTGAATCAATGATAAGGGAACTCGTTGACATCGCCGTCAACATGGTCAGGATGGAAAAAATGGAAGAGATAAAAGATAGGGCAAAAGACCTTGCCGAAGAAAGATTACTTGACATTCTTTTGCCAAGGAGAAAAAAACGAAGATACGACGAGGGCGAGGAATTTGAAGATAGCTATGAAAATGATGAAATGTCGCAAACAAGAGAAAAACTTAGGAAACAACTTCAAGAAGGAAAGCTTGACTCGAGAACAATAGAAATAGAAATTTCATCTCAACCCCTGCCTGGGTTGCAAATTTTAGGACCTTTCCCAGTCGATGATCTTGCTGTCACAATGCAAGATTTCATTGAAAATGTGATGCCGAAGCGATATAAGAAAAGAAGGATGACAATAGCGGAGGCAAGAAACTACCTTATCCAAGAAGAGGCACAAAAGTTAATTGATATGGAAGCGGTGATAAAAGAAGCGATAAGAAGAGTTGAAAATTTAGGCATTGTTTTCATAGACGAAATAGATAAAATCGCTAACCCTGGCGGTTACACTGTTGGACCCGATGTTTCAAGAGAGGGGGTTCAAAGGGATTTGTTACCGATAATTGAAGGTTCGAATGTTATGACAAAATATGGAATTGTAAAAACAGACCATATACTTTTTATCGCAGCGGGAGCTTTTCATGTAGCGAAACCAAGCGATTTGATACCCGAACTTCAAGGTAGGTTTCCAATAAGAGTTGAGCTCAACCCCTTAACCGAAGAAGATTTCGTTAAAATTCTAACATTACCCGAAAATGCTTTGATAAAGCAATATAAAGCACTCCTTGAAACAGAAGGAGTTGAAATTGAATTTACGGATGAGGCAATAAGAGAAATAGCTCACTACGCAGCGGAGGTTAATGAACAACTTGAAAATATCGGCGCAAGGCGACTTCAAACAGTCATGACAACCCTTCTTGAAGATATCCTATTTGATGCTCCGAAGTTGAAAGGTCAAAAGATTTTGATAACAAAGGAATTCGTTCAAGAAAAACTTTCACCAATCGTTAAGGATAAAGATCTGAGCAAATATATTTTATAAATCGTGTCGCAAAGTATTCGCCCTTGATATTTAGTGCCAAAATTTTTAACTTAAATCAAAAAACTTTTTATTATGCCCGTTACATTGTCATTCGAAATCTACGAGGCTTTTGAAAAGGCGCTTGGAAAAGAAGAAGCGAGAAAAGTTGTTAAATCTCTCGAAGCAGCGATTTCTGAAGCAACTGAATATAAATGGGCTACAACAAGGGATGAGATTATCGCTAAGGTAAGAAGTGAAATTGAAGCCTTAAGGAATGAATTTGAATCGTTTAGAAAAGAAGTAAAGAGCGATATTGAATCATTTAAAAAAGAGGTAAGAAGTGATATTGAATCGTTTAAAAAAGAGATAAGAAGCGATATTGAATCTTTCAGAACAGAAGTAAGGGGTGAAATTGACACTATTAAAGGTTGGATAACACAAGAATTTGTAACAAAAGAATTATTTGAAGCTAAATTCGATGAACTGCGTGCCGAGATAAAAACTGAAATTGTAAAACTCGATAGAAAATTCACCATAATGTTCTTGATTTTGCTCTTTGTAATTATTTTCCTAAATCAACAAGCGCTTGAATTCATAGCTAAAATCCTCGGCATAGTGAAATAACTTAACATATCCATGGTTCAACTTCATGTCGAAATCTCAAATGACCCCGAAGAATGGAATAAATTTAACATTCACTCCCCCCAATCAAACCCATTTCAAAGCTACGACTGGCTTAAGGTATATAGCGAATTTTTTAATCTCTCACTTAACATCTTGCTTGTCAGAAAAGGTGAAGAAATCATCTCTGGCTTGATTTACCCGTTCAAAAAAAAAGTTTCTCTTCAAAGTTTCAACCCCTCTTTTATTCACATATTACAGCGGAATTTTATTTCAAGATTTCAAGGGAGAAAAAACTCAAAAAAGAATAATGCAAAAAAATGAAGCAATCATAAAAATCCACCAACATTTGGAACAAACCCTCGATTTTTTCACTTTAAAACTTCATTACACCATCGATGATATCAGACAATTTAAATGGCTCGCTTACAAAATCAAGCCAAGACATACATTTATACTTAACATCGAATCAATTGAAAAACTTTGGGATAGGCTGAGTAACTCACTTAAAAGAAAAATCAAAGATGCACGAGAGCAAGGTTTTAAACTCGTCAAGACAACATCCGTTGATGAGCTTGCACAGCAGCAAATTTTAAGTTTCGAAAGAACGGGTGGCAAATTTTTTCTAAATTTTAACGAACTTAAACAGCTTCTTGAAAAACTTGTCCAAAAAAAACTCTTGACAATTTATTATCTCATTGATAAAAACGATCAAATCGTCGCTTCGCGAGGTGTATCAATATGGAACGGCAAAGCTTACGACATCGTAGCTGGAACGATTGGAAAGGAAATAGACAACGCCTCTCACTTTCTTGTATGGAAAATACTTGAGGACTTATCATCAAACAATGTGAAAGAGTTTGATTTCTGCGGTGCGGATATTGAAAGCGTCGCTTTCTTTAAAATGCAATTTGGGGGCGAGATCAAAATCTCGTTTGAGGTAAGCTACACGAAAGGTCTTTTGAAATTTTTAATTTAAAGTCGGATGGATAAATCAGAGCGCTTAACAATTGTTAAAAAAGCTGGCTTCGTAAGCCTATCGAGACTTATCAATTTGCTGGGACTTCTTTTGACAACAATTATGCTCGCACGATATCTTTCAAAACCTGAATTTGCATCTTATGATCAGCTCTGGCTAATCTATAACACATTTTCCCCCGTTCTATCCTTCGCTTTCACAAGCTCAGTTTATTTTTTCGGGACAAGAGAAAATGCAGGAAAATACATAACAGCGATGCTCCTATTCCTGACACTTGCTGGATTTATATTAACTTTTTCTCTTTTTTTGTTAAGATTTGAAATAGCGAAATTTCTTAACAACCCACAATTTTATAACGAGTTTTTTAAATTCGCCCCCTTCTTTCTATTCTCCCTACCCTCGTTAATACTTGATGCGATTTTAGTCCTCAAAAATGAATTTAAAAAGCTCTTCACAATTACAAATTTTACAGTGCTTGCCTATGTCGGCGTCGTTGTGTTGACAATCATTCTTGAACAGGGAATACCGTTTATTTTCGCTGGCCTCTCACTCATTTCGCTTCTTCGTTTCATATATACATGGTATTTGATTAAAAAGTTTTTCAATGAAAAGTTAGAAACGATATTTCCATATCTGAAAGAGATTTTACTTTACACATCACCTCTCACCCTTGGGCACATTAGTGCGCTAATATCAAGACAAGTTGACAAATATATAATCGCAAACAACTTTTCAAGCGATTTATACGCAACATATACAATCGGGGCTAAAGAACTTCCCATCATCCCTTTAATAACAAGTTCATTTGCATCTGTGATATTCCCCGAGATAAGCAAACTTCATGGTGCGGGGAAAAATTCAGAGATCCAGCGCCTCATAAAAGATGTCGTAAAATCAACTTCGCTTATCATAATCCCAATTTTTTCATTTCTAATGTTCTTCTCACAAGAATTTATTCTCATACTTTTTTCGAAAAAATATCTTGATAGCACCGCAATCTTTAGAATTTATCTTTTCTTTCTTCCAGTACGAATCCTCGTTTATAGTTCGATACTTTCCGCTCTTGGGAAACAAAAAATTTACATGCTAATATCTTTTCTTGACCTTGTATTAAATCTAACCCTTGGAACCACGTTGGTTAAAGCCATTGGTTTGCTTGGTCCTGCGATTGCGGTTGTAGTTTCAACATATGTTGAAGCATTTGCAATGCTATTTTTCATTTCAAAAGCCCTTGGCGGGGCAAGCTTGATCAAAATGTTGCCTGTCAAGTTCATGATTTCCATTTTTGCCTTTTCTTTATCGGCTTCGTTTTTATGCTACTTGATGGGTTCACTGATTGAAAATGCAATTTTGAGATTTATTTTAATGGGGGGGTTTATTTTCAACCTTCTATCTTTTAGTTGCTGTTAAACTCCATAAACAGATTTGAATTTTTCAATTTTATTTTCAAAATTTTAACTGCAGAAGCACAAATAAAAAGTAAAGGAGGAGAAGTAAAATGTCAGAATTCAGAATTGAAAAAGACGCACTTGGAGAAGTTAAAGTCCCAACATGGGCTTTATGGGGGGCACAAACCCAAAGGGCTGTTGAAAACTTTCCAATAAGCGGAATAAGGTTCCCAAGAACATTCATCAAAGCAATTGGACTTGTTAAGTATTGCGCAGCAAAGGTAAACAAGGAACTCGGACTTCTCGACGATGCAAAAGCAAATGCGATAATGGAAGCAGCTAAAGAAGTGATCGATGGAAAACTTGACGAACATTTCCCGCTTGATATCTTCCAAACGGGCTCTGGAACATCGACAAATATGAATGCTAATGAAGTTATAGCAAACCGTGCCTGCGAAATCCTTGGAGCAAAGAGAGGTGAAAAAGGCGTCGTCCATCCAAATGACCATGTCAACTTGGGACAATCTTCAAATGATGTGATCCCAGCTTGTATTCATATTTCAACTGCAATTGCAATTAAAGAGCAACTTCTCCCAGCACTTGAAAAACTTCATAAAGCTCTCGTTGAAAAATCCAAGGAGTTCGATAACATCGTCAAAACTGGTAGAACTCACCTTATGGATGCGATGCCAGTGCGCCTTGGACAAGAGTTTTCAGGATATGCTGCGCAAATTGAACTCGCAATTGAAAGAATCAACGCTACACTTCCAAGACTATATGAACTTGCCCTTGGTGGAACAGCAGTCGGCACAGGAATTAACACGCATCCAGAATTTGGGAAGCGAATTGCTGAAGCACTTGCCAAGGAAACAGGGATACCATTTAAAGAAACAAGAAATCATTTCTCAGCCCAAGCATCAATGGATACAGCGGTTGAGTTAAGCGGTGCTTTAAAAGCTCTTGCAGTTGCGCTTTACAAAATAGCGAACGACCTAAGATGGATGAACTCAGGTCCACAAGCTGGGCTTGCTGAAATTCGTCTTCCCGCACTGCAACCCGGCTCATCAATAATGCCCGGCAAGATTAACCCCGTGATCCCAGAAGCAGTTATGATGGTATCAATGCAAGTTATAGGAAACGATTCAGTCGTAACGCTTGCTGCTTCATCTGGAAACTTTGAACTTAATGTCGCATTACCGGTCATAGCAAGAAATCTTCTTGAATCAATTACAATTTTGGCTAACGCAAGCGATGTGTTTGTCGACAAGTGTATAAATGGAATTGTTGCGAACAAAGAACACATGGAAAAACTTGCAGCACAAAACGCAATTCTTGCAACCGCCCTTACCCCACACCTCGGCTATGATAAAGCTGCTCAAATTGTCAAAAAAGCAATGGCAGAAAACAAGACAATTCGTGAAGTTGTCCTTGAACTTGGATGGATGAGGGAAGATGAACTCGATAAGATACTTGACATCAGAAAAATGACCGAAGGTGGATTTGTAGCCGGCGTCTCAGGCGGTGGTTGATCTTCAAATTGCGGGACCGTAAGGTCCCGCTCCTTCAAAGTTTAACGAAAACATAAAAAGCAATTGTGAAATGCAAATAGAAAAAATACAGAAAAAACTTCTAGAACTCGGCATCGATGGATGGCTCTTTTACGATTTCCACAACCGAGATAAAATCGGTTTAAAAATACTTGGACTTTCAATTCAAGGTCTTACGACAAGGAGATGGTTCTATTTCATACCTGCTGAAGGAAAACCCATAAAACTTGTGCATAGAGTTGAACCAGATAAACTTGATTCACTGCCCGGAGAAAAATTTTATTACTCAGGATGGAGAGAACTGCACGATAGATTAAAAGAAATTCTTGGAACGCCCAAGAAAATTGCAATGCAATATTCTCCGATGAATTCAATCCCATATATTTCCATCGTTGATGCTGGGACAGTTGAACTCGTCAGAAGCCTCGGACACGAAGTTGTTTCATCAGCAGATTTGATTCAGATATTTGAAGCTTTGATTGATGAAAATTTAATCAAAACGCATTTTGAAGCTGGACGCCTTGTCGACGAAACACTTGACGAAGCATTTGATGAAATCAGAAAAAGCATCAAGACCGGAAAATACAAAACCGAGTATGAAATACAACAATTTATTTTGAAAAGATTCAATGACAAAGGATTAACCTCCGATGAAGACCCACCGATAGTTGGAGTAAACGATCATCCCGCGAACCCACATTTTTACCCAACCCCTGAAAACACAAGGGAGATCAAACCGGGAGATAAACTTTTAATTGATCTATGGGCTAAGAAGAATGAACCTGGAGCTATCTTCTACGATATAACATGGTGTGCTTTCATTGGGGATAATCCGCCGGAAGATTATGTCAAGATTTTTAACATAGTAAGAGACGCAAGGAACGAAGCTTTAAAATTTATCCAAGATCGTTTAGACCGAAACCAAGAAGTCGCTGGTTGGGAAGTTGATGATGTTGCAAGAAAATACATTCAAGAAAAAGGTTATGCCGAGTTCTTTACGCATCGCACTGGACATTCAATTGGAGAAAATGTTCATGGAAACGGTGTAAACATTGACAACTTTGAAACACAGGACCTGAGAAAACTCATGCCAGGTTGCCTCTTTTCTTTAGAGCCCGGAATTTACATCCCAGGCAAAATGGGAGTAAGGTCAGAGGTAAATGTCTACATCAACTTTGAAAGAAAAGCGTTGATAACAGGAAGAGAACAAAAAGAACTCGTTTTAATCTACTAAAACAAATTTGGAGATGCGATGTTTTTAACTGCAATAATAGTTTACCTTATCGTTCTTCTCACCATCGGGATATACAAAACTAGATCCGTTAAAACTCAAGAAGATTTCATGGTAGCTGGCAGAAAAACACCCGTATATAAACTTGTCGGGACACTGCTTGCTACATGGATTGGTTCCGGAAGTATAATTGCTGGAGCTGGGCTTGCTTATAGAGTTGGCTTCTCAGAACTTTGGCTCTCAGCTGGAGCATGGGTTGCCATCGTAATAGTTTACTTCCTCGCTGGCAGGGTTAGAAAAATTTCTCAATACACAATGCCGGATATCCTTGAGCAAAGATATAACAAATGGGCAAGGATCCTTGGAACTATAACCATCGTCATCGCCTATGTAACGATCGCAAGTTATCAATTCAAAGGAGGCGCATTTGTTTTAAACCTCGTCGCTGGAATACCTGTTGAACAAGGCATTATTATCACTGCTGTCTTTGTAGTTCTCTTCACGGCGCTTGCTGGACTTGTATCAGTTATCACAATGGATATAATAAACGGGACACTAATGCTTTTAGGAATTGTTCTTGCAGTTCCAATTGTCCTAAATGATGTTGGGGGCTGGACAAGCGTTAGAGAAGCTTTACCACCGGATAGATTCGCCATCTTCGGACAAAAAGATTTCATTTGGGCTATGGGTGTGTTTTTCCCAACCTTTTTCCTTTTGCTTGGAGAATCAAGTATGTATCAAAAATTTTTCAGTGCAAAAGATGCAAAATCCGCAAGACAAGCCGTCATCTTCTGGGTCATCGGGACAATTATAATTGAAACATCTATCACAGCGCTTGCCGTCTTCGCGAGTGCTAAATTCAAACTTCAAGAATCAGAAAAAGTAATTTTACATCTTGCAACCCACGGAAGTGAAATTGGACTCCCACAAATTATAGGGATAATGTTAATAGTTGCAGCCATGGCAATTATAATTTCAACCGCAAATAGTTTTCTCCTCACGCCAAGCACAAATCTTGCAAGAGATATCTATCAAAGGTTCATAAATCCAAATGCCACTCACAAACAGATCATAACTTTACAGCGAATTTTAATTCTCATTCTTGGTTTCATTGGTTATCTTCTTTTAACAAGATTTCAAACAGTCCTACAAATGGCTTTGACAGCCTACACGATGATTGGAGCAGGCATAACACCGGCACTTCTCGCGGCTTTCTTATGGAAAAGAGTCACAACAGCAGGCGGCGTTGCAAGCATAGCAACTGGAATGGGAATCACTTTGATCATAACACTTATAAATATGTTCAGAGAAGAACCGTTATTAGAAGCAGATTATATTGTTCTACCTGCTGCTGCAGGCTCAATACTCGTGCTAATCATCGTAAGTTTATTAACCCCACCCGACCCACCCGAAAAATGGAAACCATTCGTTGAAAACAAAGAATAAACAAAAATGCGAAAAGCAATTTTATTAATTGCCACGATCGCATCACTTGCATTATCCCAGCCGGAAAATCTTGCGGAACTGCATAAAAAGACCTTTGAAAAGATAAAATTCATCGCCGATACATCTAACGGAGTGATTGGGGTTGCGGTTAAAAATCTTGAAACGGGTGAAACATTTTTCATAAACGAAAATTTAATATTCCCGCAAGGAAGCGCAATAAAAATTCCAATCCTAATTGAAGTTATAAAACAAGCAAGTGAAGGTAAATTTAAACTGACGGACAAAATCAAAATCGAGAAAAAGCATCAAGTCGGTGGAAGTGGTGTTTTAAAAGAATTTGGCGATGGCACATCCGAGTTAAGCATCTACGATCTTGCGGTCTTAATGATAACTGTAAGTGATAACACGGCGACAAATATTTTGATTGATCTCGTTGGAATGGAAAATGTAAATAAAACACTTGAAAAACTCGGTTTGAAAAACACAAAGTTACAGCGAAAAATGATTCGCCCCGATGCATCAGCAAGAGGTGAAGAGAATCTTTCAACCCCACTTGAAGCTATGAAACTTATGGAAATGCTTTACAAAGGTGAGGTCATCAGTAAAGAAATCTCAAATCAAGTCATTGACATACTCAAAAAAAGAAAAGAAGCAAACTTAAATAAGTATCTTCCTGAGGATATCCCAATTGCAAATAAACCCGGAGGAATAGAAGGCGTAACATGTGAGTGGGGGATCGTTTATCTACCGAGACATCCCTATGTGATTGTTGTCATGAGCAATTATAACTTAAAATCAGCCAATGAAACGATAGCCCAAATTTCAAAAATTATCTATGAACACTTTTGGCGAATCTCACTCTCAACGAAATATGGAACAAGAGTCCCAATTGAACTGTTGAAATCCAAACCACAAAACTAAAAACTAAAGTATAGCTACTACGCATTAGTTCGCTGATTTTTAGGTTTTATGATAAAACTGAAAACTTGCATTTTTTAGGTAAGTTGATTATATTTATCAACGGTTCTTATAAAACTGGAGCCGTGGTGCAATTGGTTAGCACGCCAGCCTGTCACGCTGGAAGTTGCGGGTTCGAGCCCCGTCGGCTCCGCAAAAATAAAAAGGGTGAGAGTTCTCGTCCTTTAATTTTTTATGAACTATTTTTCATTCCTTAACTCTAAACTAATCGAAAATTTAATATGCTTTTTAAGTGCAAAGTAAAATCCAAACAAGCCATTTATTATATACCCCACCCCGTGTGTTAAAACTGCATAACCAAGAGCGACCTCATGTTTGATACCATAAAGACCAACAAGAGCCCCAGTTATAAGTGAATGATAACTCCCCACTCCCCCAGGCGTTGGAATTATAAAACCAACCGTTGAAACGACAAAAATTACAAGTGCTGTGAAAAAACCAATTTTTGCTCTCTCAATTTCAAACGCAAACAAGGCAACATAAGCTGCGAAAATATAGCAAAGGTAAATTAAAAAACTTAACAAAATTATCTGCCAGTGAACACCCCTATGCCTTATAGCCTCAAACCCATTAATGAAGGAACTCAAAACATCTTTAAATCTCACAGCCAATTTACGATCAAAAATTCCAATAAATCTACTCAACAAAGAGACAAACTTATCCTGCCAGATAAGAAGAATTAAAATCAAAACAAAAATTATCCCGATGATTAAACCACTAAACAAAGCCGCTTGCCCAAGCCATGGGTAATGCCTCTCAAAGATTCCTTTGTTCCATAACATGGCAACACCAAAGAAGAAAAGCGAAAAAGCTATATCCAGAATTCGCTCAAGCAAAACGCTCGCCAAACCCGACGCCTTTGAGATTTTTTCATCATTACTTAAAGTATATGCTTTCACCACCTCCCCTGCCCTCGGAAAAATATTATTGACAAAATAACCTATCATAGTCGCTTCAAAAAAATTAACAAAGGATGTATCCGACTTCACAGGTTTCAAAAGATATTTCCATCTCAACGCCCTAAACAAGTGAGAAAGCAATATAAAAAGCAACATCAAAAAAATGTAAAGGTAATTAACATTTAAAAAAACACTTAAAAATACATCCCACTTGACCCCCTTGAACGCAAAATATAGAAAAAAAATCGCGATCGCTATCCCAACAATAAATCTAAAAAGTTTTCCCGAATTAAACATTAAAACTCTCTTTATCTTATCTTAAATCAACAACCTTAACAGACGGTGGAACGACAAATTTAAACACATCATCCTTGACACCAGAATTTAACTTAACACTTTTGACATTGTAGGTTGTAACAGTGCCGTTTATATCTGTTATTTCAACCTTTGTTACATCCCAATCCCCGTCAACCACCCAAATTTTAGCTGATTCAATCGCTGAATTTTCATTTTTGGGGGTCAGCTTAACAATGTAAACTTTTTTATTATCAACTTTTTCAACTTTCAAAACAACAGGAATATATTCATCTGAAATTGAAAACAAGAATTTATCAGGTGACACAGCATTTTGATCTTCTTTATACCTGTCGATTATAACTTGCTTGTTAACTTTTGAATACAACCAGCTCGTATTGCCATCAGTCACAACCACTTGTTCCTCCGTTTCAATTCTGTATTTATTTTTCTTTTTAAAGTAAAGCGTCCCTGAAAAACTTTGCTCAAATTTTGACACACCATATTTAACTTTCTGCTCAAATTTTACAACCGCATCATCAACTGAAGCGTATTTCTTTTTAAGCCGTTCTATAATTTCACCACCCGTTTGTGAAAGAGCGATCTCAAACACCAGTGTAAGGAACACAAAAATCCTCAGAAAATTATAGCTCATTTTTTACCTTCCCTCATTTGTTTTAAAAACGACTCAAGTTCAATTTCGCTGTTAAGCAAAACTTCCCTCGTTTTGCCTCCTTCAGCTGGGGGACCGACGATCCCTTCCCTTTCAAGCTGATCCATTATCCTAGCTGCCCTTGCATAGCCAATCTTTAATTTCCTTTGAAGCAAAGATGTGGACGCTTGTTGATATCTTACGACAATTTTTGCTGCTTCATCAAAAAGCTCATCCAGCTCATCCCACATATTGATTTCAACTTTCTTTCGCTCTATAACAGATGGAAGTTCATATGGCTTATCATACCCAGGTTGAGAAACTATATAATCAACAACTCTTTCCACCTCCTCAGTTGAAACAAAGGCGTTCTGAATCCTGATGGGTTTAGATGCTCCTGCCGGAAGATAAAGCATATCGCCACTTCCAATTAACTGTTCCGCCCCGTTCATATCAAGTATTGTTCTTGAGTCAACTTTTGAAGCGACTTGATAAGCGATTCTAGTGGGGAAATTTGCTTTTATCAACCCAGTTATCACATCAACTGATGGTCTCTGCGTTGCAATAACGAGATGAATTCCAACACCTCTGGCAAGCTGAGCAAGACGAGTGATCGGCTCTTCTACATCGGTCGATGCGACAAGCATCAAATCAGCAAGTTCATCCACTATCACAACGATATATGGAAGTTCATAATGCTCAATCCCTTCGCTTTTAATTTCACCACGCCTCACACGCTCGTTGTAATCTTGGATGTTTCTCACCCCAGCTTTGGAAAACTTATCATATCTTTCGTTCATCTCAAGAACTAAACTTTTCAAAGCAAGAACTGCATTTTCAGGCGTGGTTATCACCTCTTCATCTATGTCAGGACAAACCGCAAGATAATGATTGACAAGCTTGCGGTAATTTACAAGCTCTACTTTTTTGGGATCAATTATTACGAATTTTATTTCAGATGGCTTAAGTTTGTAAAGCAAGCTGATAATTATCGTGTTTATCCCGACGCTTTTCCCAGAGCCAGTAGCCCCACCAATTAAAAGATGCGGCATTCTCGCAAGATCATCGCAATAAACCTCACCAGTTATCGTCTTCCCCATCGCTATCGGAAGAACCCCATTGAAATTTTTAAATTCAGGTGAACCTATCACACTTCTTATTTTAACTATCGTGGGCTTACGATTTGGAATTTCTATTCCAACCGTTCCTTTACCAGGCATCGGAGCTATAACCCTTATTCCACGAGCTGCAAGCGCAAGTGCTATGTCATCCGCAAGCGAAACAATCTCCCTCACTTTAACATCAGCTGCTGGAACTATTTCATAAAGCGTGACTACCGGTCCAGGAGTTATACTTATTTTTTCAACTTCAATATCAAAATTGGCAAGTTTATTTCTCAAAAGCTCAGCATTCAAATTGAGCTCTTCGTCATCAGCAACCGTCTCCTCATCTGGGGGATCAAGCAACTCAACTGGGGGAAGTTTGAAATCAAGCTTTTTAACTTGCCGCCTTTTTTGCTCTTCTCTTGATATGATCTGAGCCTTCTCTACTGACTCACTCTCTTTAGTCTCTTTAACTTTTAAAGTTTCAGGCTCCGGTTGTGAAATGATAACCTCAACATGCTTTTGAACTTGCTTCGGTTCGGGTTTTAAAATTTTTACCTCCGAAGGTTTTCTCCTTGGCTTAAACCTTAACTTATTTAAAAACGCTGAAACTTTCTCCCCAATGCCTATCGCAATATCATAAAAATTAACTTCAAAAATAAATCCAAGAAAGAGCAAAAAACAAAACAAGTGTTATAAACATGCTTCCAAACTCACCAAAAAGCTTTATCAAAACATCGGCAACATATAACCCAACTACACCACAAATTTCACTTTTAAATTCTTCCGTCCCAAAAATCAATTTCAAGTTTCCCAAAAACACCGACAAAATAAACGAAAAAAACAACAGATAAAACGACCATTTAAAAAACAAACGCTTATCTTTATTGAAAAACAAAAAAATCCCTAACAACATTAAAATTAACCCAATAAAAACCGAAGCATAACCAAAGGTGTAGTTTATCAAAAGGAAGGAAATCTTTGCGCCGAAAAAGCCAAGCCAGTTATGAGTTCGTTCAAGCTTCTGCCGTACTTGCTCATCACCTGTTAAAATCTTGCCAATCTCAGAAATAGAGACGAGGTTTGCCTGATCCCTCGGGCTATAAGATAAAATGCTTAAAGTCAAAATTAACCCGAAAACAAAAATTAAAATTGAAATTCCTATCCTATACCGTGTAAAAAAACCTTCATGCTTTGGGGAATCTTTCTTTCTCTTATACTCAATATTTCTCGTTTGTGAAGCCACAGTGAAAAGTTTCTAATTTCATTTTTCTTCAAAAGTTAGTCAAAAAAACCCTCTATTGCAAGAATCAATTCTCTTCAAGCGAATTAAGTATATTCACATAATTCATATACCTTCTCCTGTCAATTTTCCCTGCATTAAGTGCTTCCTTAACTGCACAATCCGGTTCATGCACATGGGTGCAATTTGAAAATTTGCATTGATCGAGAAATTTCCTAAACTCAGGATAATAAAAACCAAGCTCACTTTTTGAAATGCCCGCAAGACCAAACTCCTTAACCCCAGGCGTATCAGCGATAAAACCACCAAAAGAAAGATGATGAAGCTCGGTGTGAGTTGTGGTATGTCTCCCCTTACCAGTTTTCTCACTTACTTCCATAGTTACCACATCCAAACCCGGCTCAATAGCATTTATTAAAGCAGATTTCCCAACCCCAGATTGACCGACAAAAACACTGGTTTTGTCCTTCAAAATTTTTTTCAAATTATCAAGCCCCTCGCCAGTTTCTGCACTTGTCTTTATTATCTCATAGCCTGCCTTCTTCCCATAAACCTTGACAAACTCGTTAACTTCTTTCCAATCCTCAATTAAATCAATTTTATTGATACAAATTATCGGCTTTATATTATTTCTTTCACTTGCAATAAGCAACCTGTCCACAAACCCCCAAGGGACATAAGGCATATTAAACGAAGTCACAACAATCGCTTGATCAATGTTTGCAACTATAACATGCTCAAGCTCTCTTTTTCCAACCGCTTTTCTATATAACTTGTTAAACCTCTCAAAAACCTCTTCAATCACACCTGTTCCATCTTCGAGAATTCTTACCTTCACATTATCTCCAGCCACAACTGGACTTGTGCTCACTTTATCCTGCAAACGCATCTTCCCTCTTAACTTGCACTGTATAACTTCATCTCCAACTTGAACATTGAATATAGCCCCATGTGCACTTATAACTTTTCCTACTAAAACATCACCCATACACTGTCTTTCTTTGTTTTAACTAAATAAAAATAAGACTTCAAAGCCACAATTGCAAAATTTCTTCTCTACCGCTCTCCCAAGCCCTATAATTGTCTTTCAAAATTACATAAATAAGCTTGTAAAAATTACAAATTATTTGGGGTTTGAAGGGGATGAATTTTTCCTGGTTATAAAATTAATTGAAATTCAATAAATTAATTTTAGAGTTATCTATCAATGTAATTGGCACATATATTGAGATAATATATAAGTGCATAAAAACAAAATTAACTCAATAAAAAAATGTTAAGAAGAATTGCAAAAACAATCGCCTTGCTGATAATAATCGCAAATTTGATAAATGCTCAAAACTTGGTTTATCTCGAAGGAGAAAATAAAATCAGCACCTCAAATGTTGAAATAAACCTCGTACTATCAAATACTGATACAGTTGCAGGAATACAAACAACTCTTAAACTTGATAAGCCTCTTCTCAAGCTTGATACTATCTTAACTCTGCAAAACAATCTTTTATTCAGATATTACTCACCTGATAGCGTTACAATTAACATCGTGATGCTTGCAAGCTCAGGATATGAATTCAAACCTGGAAAAACAACAATAGCAAAAATTAAATTCAAAGTTTTAAACTTTGTCCCTGATGATAGTGTGAGCTTAACATTTTCAGACTTACTTATGATAGCTCCTAAAGTCCAAAAACTCAATGCAACAGCCAGTGGTATCACACTTAAATTCGCAAAAAATGAAAGCAACTTAGAACTAAAGTTTAACATTAGCTATTCATCGATCGTCGTATACCTGCGAAACACCGAAACAATCAAAAACATAAATCTCGAACTCAGAATCAAAAATGGTTCAACTGCCGAATTTGTCTCACCTATGCCAAGGATCGCTGGATTTATGAAAATTAACTATACAATCTTGAACGATATTGTCAAGGTTAACTTAACTACGACAACTGAATATGGACTTGAAGCAGGTGAAGGAGAAATATTCTTCATAACAGGAAAATTTAACAGTCAAAATGATATTGAGATCGTAAATGCCAAAGTTACCAATTCAGATGGTGATGTGGTCACACCGAACTTTAAACTTATATCCACAGATATCTATCCATCAAACTTCAAGTTAGAACAGAACTATCCAAACCCATTCAACCCTATAACTACAATAAAATTTACAATCCCAAAAGAAACAAGAGTCCAAATCTTGGTCTTTGATATAACTGGAAGATTAGTCAAAACTTTATTGGATAAAACATTACCAGCTGGCGAACACCTGATCACATGGGACGGAACAGACGAAAATGGCTCAAAAGTAAGCTCAGGCGTCTACATCTACAGAATGTATTCCGACAACTTTATATCAGCAAAGAAAATGATCCTTGCAAAATGAAACATTAAATGCCTAAATTAAGCCCGTATCTTAAACCAAGCAAAATTTGGAAAGACGAAACCTTCCAATCTCCACCTTTTACAACTTTTGTTAAACCAATGTCATATCTCGCTTCAATGAAAAGTTTGAAATCACTCAACCTTAAATCATACCCTGCGCCAATAGGTAAGCTAAAACGAGTTTTAACATTCTCTATTTTTTCTTCTTGTTCAATTGTTCCAGCCTCATAGGTATATCCAGTAGTAGCATCATATACCACGTAACCCGCTTTAAAATGAGCTTTTTTATCTAACGCAAATCCAATCGATGGACCAGCAATAAAATAAAAACCTTTATATTTTGCTTTCAACATTGGATTGATTGTCAAGTAAGTAAGTTTCGCCTCCCAACCAATATCCGGGCCAAATTCAGTTACAATTGTTCCCTCATACACTTCGAATGGAGCAATTTTAAAAGTCCCATTTTTCTCATCGTACGCTGTGTTAAAAACAAATGAAAATCTATTATCTATAACATATTCAAAACCAACCCCAATAACACCGCCACCGCCGCTTGTCTCTCTGTATTTAATAGCAGGGTCATCTGAAGATATCGAATGATTATTTCCGCTGGCTCCGATGAAAGCAGAGATCCAAAATTGGGAAGCTTTTGGCTGCTGAATTATCGTCTCCGCTTTTTTCCCTTCCTCACGAACCACTCTTTTCGGCTGTGTTTTTGGTTCTTCTTTTATTATAACCTGCTGCGGTTGCACCGGTTTTTCTTCAGTTACAACTTGCCTTGAACGAACAAATACAAACTCCCCACCCTCATCACCAGGCAATCTACCATACTGCGGGTTCTGCGGCGCCCTAAACCTAACATTCTTTGCAACAAAATCCGCAATCTCACTTGATGTTATCAATCCATCCCTGTTAACATCCGCATCACCATCGAGAGCCTTTAAAAAGTAAAAAGCAAAAACACTTAAACGTTGATCCATAGGATCCATATCCTGCTCAGCTTTGCTCCCTGCCGTTATCGCAACCCTAGCAGTCTTAGCCGTAAACCTCTTCAACGCCTCAGGAACTGAAGTATATCTCTCCTCCGCAAGTCCAATCCCCCTTGTAAATATTGTTCCACTATAACAAGCATCCATCGCAAAGAAAACATGCTTTGCTGGTATCGCCTCCTGAAATTCATGAAGCTGGTCAGTGGAAATAGCAGTGCTCGCGTATTTTTCCATCACCCCGTCAACAGGCATTATATAGCCTTTATCTTTTCCACCAACTTGGCGCGTCACACCATGTCCAGCAAAATAAATAAAAATCCTATCTTCCTTGCTCACTCTTCGCGGATCCATCAATCTATCAAAAGCTTTCAAGATATTTTCCCTCGTTGCCTGATCATCGTAAAGTTCAATTACATTCTCAGGATCGAAACCAAATTCACGAACTAACTTTTCACGTATCATCTTTGCACTCCTTACAGCACCATTCAACCTCGGCAAGCTTTGATATTCATTGATCCCAATAATTAAAGCCCAGCTCTTTCTATAACCTTCCTGTGAATAAACTAAAGAGACAAACAACATTAAAACAACAAATCCCAAAATTAAATTTTTTAACTTCATCTTACTAACCCTCCAATTTGTTTTTAGTTTTTGGTTTTTGATTAGCTATTTTCATCTTTTCAAAGTCGTTATAACAACGCTGCTCTCCGCGTAATCTTCCGATTTTAAACCAAGCCCACGGACATAAGAAGCATACATACCTGGGTTTTCAATTAAAATTAAGCCAGAATGTTCCCTACCTTTAGGAATCGGGAATGGCTTTTCGCTTGCAAACACTTTCAAAATTTCTCGCCCAAAAGGTGGCTCAATTACAAAATTACCAGGAACCCTGTAAACTTTGTTAGCTTCAATTTTATTGTTCCATTCCAACTTATGCGGAAAAACAAGAATTGCATTGCCTTGGGCGTCGTAATAAACAAGCTGAATATAACACTCCTTATTTGCTCTGACAAAGATTTTGATCGAATCACCCTCGCGATAAATCCCATCAGGTCTATCAACCCATACATCGACTTTTAACTCCTCTCCCTTTTTCTCCGATTTTATAAGTTCATCATCAACTTGCGGATTATAATTCTGCGGGGCAAGCGGAATATCTGGCAAGAGCGATTTAGGGATGTTAACACTTGCCGTTGATAAAATAACTTTCCTTTCGACATCGGTTGCCTTTAAATTCACATCAATTGCATCCTTGCCCTCCCAATAACTCCCAGTTATTACAACCTCACTTCCAGCATACTTTGCAAAGCTTTCGGGCGTTCCCAGTTCCTCTGAGGAATAAGTCAAACTTGCGTATTTCACACCTGCCACTTTAATCTGTTCGTCACTTATCAGCGAAAATTTTGTATATTGTTCGATCGCCGATTCAATTTTTTGCCTCAAATACAAAGCCATCGGACCAGGGAGTTTATCTTGATAGTAAATCCTCAAAACAGAAAGCTTTTCAAATTTAGATGGTATTTTTGAAGTAAGATTTAGGACAAGGTCACGAATTTTATCATCAAGCGTGACAGCCGTTTTTCGAAGTGTAAAGATTACTTCACTTTCATTCCTTTTTAAAAGCTCGTTCCACTCAGCATACTCATCGTAATATCCTGAGATATTGAATTCGGAAAGATCAACTTTGGCTGACACCACATAGTAGCTCTCGCGATATGGTTTTAATTCAAATATCTCACATTTGACCATTCCAGAGTTATCAGATACTCCTGTTTCAGAAATTTTCCCAATGCCAGATTTGAGCGCAAATTTAAACTTAATTCCGGGAACAGGGTAACTTTTCCCCGCATCGTTATATGTAATCCTAAGGGTAAGCGGTTTGAGCACTTGATCAAAATTAACCTCTTGATCCTCACCTGAAACTTTCTCAATTTTCACCTTTGAGAAAAACTCCTGAAGGACGGATTTAACTTCAGATGTTAACAAAGCATCACTTATTTTCCACTCATTATCAAGGCTTGCTTCGGCAAGTGGCCTAGTTATAAATCTGAAAAGTGGGAGAACTTCGTTATAAGGAGGTATATTTTTATATGCTTCAGATAGATTTAAAATTGCTTGATAAAAATTTCCATTAGCAAGATTAGTTTTTGCAAGCTCAAAATTTTTTAAATAGGCGTTGTAATACTGGTTTAATTTATCTTTGAGCTCTCTTCCCGCGGTTTCTCTCTCAAGAACAGCAAGCGAATAATAGATATCGTCGTCATCATCAAAATATACCTCCACAACTTTTAAACCTCCGATTTTAAGTTCACTTGCAACTTGAAGTTCCGCTGAAGTTCGCTCAACTGCCTCCGCTTTTTTACTGGTGATAACCTCCATCTGTTCAACTACAGATTTTGTCGCAACGGTAACCCTTATTTGCTTCACAATATCAGCAAACGCATCATTGTTTGCCTTTTGAATATCTTCAATCTTATTTTTTGTCTTCTTAGCTGCACCAACACCAATAATATAAAGTCGTTCTGGGTACCTCGGATGTCTTTTAGTCTTAATCCATTCGGGTTTTTGTTCTCCTAAAATTTCAATCGAAAACAATACTGAAATTAAAAATATAATTAGCTTTTTCACCATCACTTCACCTCCACTGTAAATGTTAATTTACCAGTGTTATGATAAAAATCTCTTGCCATGATCTCAATCGTATTTCGCCCCTTCTTAAGTCGTAACTTTTTATAAAAACTCATCCCAGCAAGTCCCAACTTAACATCAACAGGTTCTCCGTTGACTTTCACCGAAACTATCCCATTCTCATCTGTGACAATTCCAGCGATCTCAAAATCGCGACTGCTAACCCTTAAATAACCATTATTTTTTACCGCGGGGTAGTAAAGTTCAATCTTAGGTGGCTCGCTATCTTTAAATGGATCCTTTGCAATGTTAAATTCCTTATACAGATCTCCAAATATATCTTCTTCCTCCTCAAGCTCAGTTTCTTCCTCAACCCCTTGCTTCTCTTCTACTTTTTGTTCTTTCTTTTCTTGTTCCATTTTCAATGCAACATACCTTTCAGATGGATTTTCCGCAAGCTTATAAGCAAGCTGTTCCATAACTTTTAATAAACCCGAAACCTTACCTTCATAATCTGCACTTGCAGTTTGAACTATCTCTGAAGTTTCAACGCTTACCCTTCTAACATTTATCGTATAAACATCCTCAACTTTGCCAATATCCCCAGTGATTATCTCTTTGACACCGAGAATCTTCCCAATCTGAACATTGTCCCCAGCTCCTTCAGCGATTTCACTTTGCTGCAAATTTTGCTCGGCGAGTATCTCCTTGATTTTTTCTCTCTCAAGCACATTAAATTTTCCCGTAGCGTTAAGAGCAACTCTAAACCTTGAAACAAGCACATCGATTTGTGCTGGATCAAATCCTTTTGCGTCAAACTTTAAAACAGCAACACTTATTTTCTTATCCTGAGCGAAAATCATCAATGGAATTAAAACAACCCATAAGATTAATTTTAACTTTTTCATTTTAGCTTCCCCCTTATTTTTTGTTTAACTTTTCAAGCTCACGATCAAGCTGATTCAGCGCTTCATCCAAAAGCTCCTCAATTGGTTTATCCCGCCTTGCAAGTTGTTCAGGTGGATTTTGCTTGATCGCGTTTGCTGTAATTTGTTTAATTTGATAAACCAAACTCTTTTTATACATGCGAGCCAGTGCATAATTAGCTCCAGTTTTCGGATCGATCCAAAAACCAACGATTTGAGACCCCGTTAACTTAGCT
This sequence comes from Candidatus Kryptonium thompsonii, assembly GCF_001535985.1. NCBI lineage: Bacteria > Pseudomonadati > Candidatus Kryptoniota > Candidatus Kryptonium > Candidatus Kryptonium thompsonii. The sequence continues at coordinate 21,020 of NZ_CZVS01000026.1, forward strand.
TGAGAAACCGTCCTCGAAATTCGACGAGAATAATTCAGTTCAAAAACATTGTTTCCCTCCGCCCAATTATCAAGTAAAATTTGGATTTTCGAACTTATAATTCTTGCAAGTTCAGCGCGTGCGTTTTGAATTGCTTTCTTTCGTGTCTCAACTGGATCATAATGTTTGTCCGCTGCTCCAACAGCATAAATTGCCACATCTGATACAGGAACTTTATAAATCCAAACAGGTTGTCCTCTTTTAGAAATACTCAATTGAGCAAGGGAAGGGTCATAAATAAACTCATCAGGAATGGCAAACGAAGTATCAGCTGAAATACTCTTCACAGGAAGGCGAACAAGCACATATAAAATTCTTGATTTTGGATCACGCCATTCAGAAACAACTTCACAATTTGCCTTGATAAAATTTAAAAGCGATGTGTCAACTTCTTCTTCATATTCTTCCGTAAAATAAGAAAGACCTGAAAAGAGACTACCCGTATCCTCAAACCAATTAATTTGTTTCACTTTAACCCCAACTTCAATCGTTCGTGCAAGCTCAACAATTGCATCTTCAATTGCCTTCGCTTTCGTCGTCTCAGGATAAAAATATGGAGACGATGCACCAACTGCATATAGAAAATCTTTTGCCTGCGGAAGTATAGAAAGCCACGATGGTTGCTGTGAGTAAACTTTCAAAGCGAGAAAAAAGATTAAAGCTGTAAAAGTAATTTTTTTCATTTTATCGTCTTCAACGATAAAATATGTTTGGTAACACCAAGACCGATTAAAATTATGATTATACTTACAAACAGGTTTGAAATCGCAAAAAAACGCTGTATATCCCATGACAAGCCACATAAGCGAAAGAGAGATAATCTTCCCGCGCAATGTAATAGCCCTATGCTCACGATAATTCTTTATATATGGTCCAAAAATCCTATGGTTTAAGAGCCAGTTATAAAACTTTTTCGAACTTCGCGCAAAACATGCAGCAGCCAAAAGGAGAAAAGGCGTGGTCGGCAAACCAGGAACAAATATTCCAACAACCCCAAGCCCAACAAAGATAAAACCAAGTCCAATCAACACCAATCTGTAAACCTCAACCATACTTTCCTGGCCCTAAAGCATTTTTTCTTTAATTTATCCTAAACCGATCAAAAATCAAAAACGATAATACCACAATCAAACCTTCATAAAAACTAAAAAAGGTTGGGGGTAACCCCAACCTTTTAAATTCAACTAATCACTTGCTCAAATCCCACTTTTCAAGTTCCTTGTCAAGAAGTTTCAAAGCCTCATCTGCTTTCATCTCAACGAAGGCTGTCTTCTTCTGGCGCTGTGCCTCGTTCATTGAACGCATTATCTCATTTACAATGTCATTCTTCCTCAAAACGGCAAGAGCATAGTATATCTTGTTATCTTTATCATAGTAAAATTCAACGATTTGCGATCCAGCAAGCGTCGCCTGGCTGACCGATCTGCTTACACTTCTTGTGAATTCCTCAGATGTTATTGTTCCTTGATTATTCACAAATTCCTGATGCTCCTGCATAAAGTTATCAAGCAAGCTTTTAACTTTCACTTGAATTATCCTGCCGAGCTCTTGTCTCGCTGCGTCAGCTGCTTTATTTCTTGCAAGCACGGGATTCGCTCCGACATTTGCTGCACCAACAGCGTAAATCGCATCAACTGCTGTTGGGGGTGTGTTAACCCATGCTGGGGCTGCTTCTGGAACTGCGACGCGTTCCTTAGCCCCGCCACAGCCAGCTACAAATAACGCAACAGCAAAAATTAAAATTAGGGGAGTTAAATACCGCATAATTTTTTACCTCCTTTAATTTGTTTTGTTTTTATTCCTCAATTTTGGCATTTGAAAGCATCTCAGCTATCTCCTTATTGGAAAATTTTATCCCCTTCAAGGCTTTCTCATACGCCTCTCTTTCGCTTTTTCCAACAGCTCTTGACTTAACACTCATACTCCCAATTATCTGCCCATTCTCCAAATCCTTAAGAAAAAGATTTAACTCAGCCTCAACTGTATAAAGCATCCCTCCAACTCCTTGAACTGTCGAAACGACCCTTGAACTTATATTACCACCAACGACAAATCTTGCTTCATCCTCAACCTTATACCCGTTCCTTTCAATTGCTTGTGTTAACTTCTTCATAACATCAAATATCAACCGATCTTCCTTCGCTCCCTTTAAAGATACGCTGACAGTTGGAACTGCCTCAGCACTTGTCGTGTAAGTAAACTCAACCTTAACCTGTGAAATTACCCGAGCATATTCACTTGGCAAACCTTGGATAGAAAAACTCGCCACAACGCTATTCGTTCTTTTACCCATCGCGATTGCCCTAACGCTTGCCATACCTTTTTCATCCGTCGTAGCCCTTTCTATTACCTCACCCGTCTTATAAGCAAAGACGACATTTGCGTTTGCAATTGGAACAGCAACATCACCTTGATAAAACACTCGCACAACAAGTGGCTCAGGAAGCTCCTGCCCAATCTTCCCGAACTGATTATCGCCTGAAAATTTCTCTATCTTTATCTTTGAAATCAAGTTCCTTATTTCCGACTCAATCCCACTTGCTGTAAGTTCAACCTCTGGCTTATAAGGTATTTTAGATAAGGCATTATAGAAAACTTGCTTTGAATAAATATCGTAAATTTTTTGCTGTGCATCCTTCAAATTTTGAATTGCTTGTAGAACTTTACCTGAATTTAAAAAGCTTTGCGCATCATCATATAACTTTTTTATCTGAGCCCACGCGTTATCGATCTCCTCTTCAAGCGAAGCAAGATACCGTTGCTTATCAAGAACTGCAAGCACATACCAAGTCTTCGTTTTCCTATCAAAGTCCATCTCAACCACTTCACAACCTGTTAAGACCTCATCAACTATTGTCTTTGACTTTTGTTGGAATTCAGAGTAATAATCAGACTCTTTGTTTATTATTCGCTCCTTTTCAAGACTTGTGATTTCTGATTGAACTTGAACCCTTATTTGTGAAGCGACATCCGCAATTGCATTTTGCTTTGCTGTCTCCCTCGCCTCGTCCCCAACCGCAGCACCAATTCCAAGAATATAAAACTCTTTGGGATACTTCGGATGTGTTTGCGTTTTATACCAGCTCGGTTGCGAAAACGCACAAACTGAAAATAAAATTGTTAACAAAACCCAACGCATAACTAAATACCTGTTTAAATTTTACTCGGTTATTTCAAGAACTAAAAGCTTCCTGTTCGCATTTATTCTTTTAACCTTGACTGGAACAGCGCTTTCAATCTGCTTTCGTATATCCCTGAACAAAGCAAGTGGTGAATTATATTTCTTAGGATCAACCCAAACTATATAGTCCATCGTTTGATCAGTTACAACATTTTGCTTTGTCCTATTGCAAAGTTTTTTCAAAGAATTTTCAGTAGCCATTAAAATTTCATCGTGTGTATCTTCATCAAAATTTCCAGTTATTCTAAAAAGAAGTTTAAATTGCAAACCTCTCGTCAAGTCATCCTTCCAATAAGCCATAATTCTACTTAAAACTTTATCTATCGCATCATTCATAGCTTCCTCAACAACCGCTTCCTCCGGAACTGCATATTCCCCACTATAACCCGTCTCTGTCCCCAATAATCTCGCCGTAGTTGTTTCATAAGCCCTCGCTGCGACAACCGCTTTTCTATATTCTGTGCTACCAACATATCTTCTCTCAATCTTAACATTGTATGTTATATAAACATCGCTACCAATCGCAAGTGCAAGCTGATAAGCATAATCTTCCTCAATTCCCTTCAAACCAGCTTGAGCCTGTGCAAGCTCACTTAATGTTTCCATCTGCTCTGGAACTTGAACATCATATTTTCTTGCGGTAAGATATGACTCTATCACCTCAGCCCCTTTCTTCAATAATCTATCGCTCCTAAGCAGATCAATTGGACTAACTCCTTTTGGTGCCTCAGGAACAACCATTATAAAAGGTAAACCAATAGCTTCAGTTATTTCCTCTTTTGGTTTGATGATGTTTTTTGCAACAAGATCCTCGGTCAAAAGTTTCTTGTTAACTCGATAATACTTTGTAATTTTAACCCTGCCATCAGCAAGTTTAACCCGGGATTCATACTCAGTTGTTTCAAAAGATATATATTTCGCTATATTTCTTTCGTCAAATATCTCATCTTGAACACTTTCAAATGCTTTTTTTTCCTCCGGCGTTTGTAAAATTGCATCCGTTGCGCCAATTAATACATACCAAACAGCTGCACGCCTACCATCAAGTTCCGCTTGAGTATTGTTTTTTCCGATCCCAGAAGCCCTTATAGTAACTTCACTTGGGGAATAACTTTCAATAAAAGTCGCCTCCCTCGAAATAGGTAAATTTTTCTGTGAATAACAAATCAACGGCAAAAGTAAAAGTAATAGTAACTTTCTCTTCATAACTGAAATCTTTTTATTTTCTATTCAAAATTAATTTACAACAAATTTAAAAATTGTGCTACAAAGCACATTTTTACTCTTCTGCTACACCTTTGAAAACAGCAATAGGGTCAAACCAAAGTTTTGGAAGCGAATAAGTAACATATATTGAAAAAGCAAAACCAGAATGATTACCAGATAAATTTTCTTTTTCTATAGAATTCCATTCTTTACTTTCAGACAAAAATCTATAATTCCATTTTTTACTTTCAGAAAAAGCTCTATAACCCAAATTAAGACCTAAATTCAAATCAGGCGTGATAACATATTCAACCCCAAGGCCAAATCCCAACCCACGTTTTTCATGTTTCCATTCATAGTCTTCACCTTTTGAAAATATTATGCTTTCGAGAATCAATTCAGCTCTTACAGCTCCAGCAAATCTTTTGTAATAAAACTTTCTCATTAAAATCCCATTTAACCCCACAATGTTAACATCTGGTTTTTCTCCTCCGAATAATCCCCTTTTTACCCCCTCAAGATTTTCTGCATCTCCACCGCCGATAAAAACTCCAGCACCAATCCAGAGTTGGGGAATTCCAAGGCTCCGTCCAAGGTTGTAAATCAATTCAGAATGAATTGAATAACCAGTCATACTGTTTTGTGTTTCTTCCCCCAACCATACATATTTCACTGTGAACGGATTATTTATCAATCTAATAACAATATCGACCGGTAACCTTGGTCTTTCGGAAACATAAACCCCGGGTTCAATTCCGCTACCAATTATAATTTGCGCCCTTGAAAAAGCTCTTGGATTTATACGATTGTTGGCAACTTTTGTTACCCTTACAAAGCCTATATTTTTCTGAATAAAACTTCCATCTGGATTTTCCTGTAATTCAACAAGGTCAAAACCATCATCAATTTTTATCCCTTCTCGCGTCCCCATCGGAAAGCTAATAGCGTTTGAATAAACCTCAGCAACTTGCGCTCCTAAACGAAATTCAGGGATATCACGCGTTGCAACTTGAATATCTCGAGCAAGAGCCACAACAGCAGTTCTAAAGGCATATTCTCTATAATCAACTTTTTTACCCTCATGTTCAAATGTTTTTCCTGCTTTAGCAAGCCCCATGCCTCCTGTTTCCTTTTTAACAATGAGATTTAAGTCTCCTTCCCCATTTTCCCTGTAGATAACTCGATACCAAATAACTCCAGCACTTAACAGCGTTGTGTAAATCTGAGCGTCGCTATCCATATAAGTTCTATATTTGCTTATAACCGGAACACATATAAATGCAGAATTCATAATTTTCATCGCTTGCTCAGCTGTTATACCCAGAGCTTTGGCTTTTGTCGCAATGAAACTATTTCTCTGTGCTTCTGTTAACAAATTCTGGGCTCTTATCTCTTTTTCAATGTCAAGAATTTCAATGATCTTCGGAACGAATTTCTCCTTTAAAATCTCTACAACCTCATCAAGTGAAACATTTGAACCACGGGATTCAACTTCAGCTTTAAAATCTTCAAGAAGTTCAGCAGGTATAGGGTTATAATCAAATCTTGGCATTTCGATATATTCACGAAGCTTTTTGATGATGTATTCAGATTCCTCTTGCTCAATTTCTATAGATGGGTCGGAAACCAGCAAAATGTTAACATAAGAAATTGACTTTCGCTCGTACTTAAGTTCTTGGGCTATTGCCCCCATAGATAGTAGAAAGATTAAAACTACTAATGAAACCTTTTTCACCATAAGCCCATTTTTGTTTCTGTTGTAAAACAATTTATGCAATTTTTCTATATTTGTCAATAGCAGGATAAACTAATCAGTTGAGATAAAGGTTTTCAGGCCTGTTTTTATTGCCCCCAAGCGCTTTTAACTTTCTATATTAAAAGTGCATCTATTGCTTCTATTCTTCGTATAAAGGTTTTACAAAATTAATTCCTTACAAAATAAAGCCCACACTTAGTGCCACTCGCTAATTTTCATCACCTTAAACAAGTGCAAAACGTATGGGAAAAGAGCATTCATAGACTCTTCAACTCCGCGAGATGAGCCCGGAAGAGTTATGATCAAAGTTTTTCCCCTT